>JBIJCD010000190.1:0-7024 GCA_044344895.1 Pirellulales bacterium
CCCGGCACGGCTACGCGCCGCACCGCCAGCAGCTCCTGGAAGTGAAAGTGCAGACCGACCCCGAACATCAGCAGGATCACGCCGACCTCCGCCAGCTCTTCCGCGATCGCCCGGTCGGCGACGAACCCCGGCGTAGCGGGACCGATAACGACACCCGCGAGGATGTATCCCACGATCGGTGACAGCCGCAGGTGCTGCGTGATGAAGCCGAGCACGAGCGCCGCGGTGAGGCCGCCGGTCAGCGTCAGAATGAGATCAGGTTCATGCATGTGCAGATGTCGTTGAAACGACCATGATCCCGCTACCCGAGTATCGCGTGCGGGACGGCATGTGGGAAACCGCTGTCGATCCGGTCTGCCGGAGATCGACGATGCGACCGACGCTGCGAGCGGTTGCCGCGGCCCCGCCAGCGTGCCAGGACACGCCCGCTCGACCAGTCGGGAGCGACGCACTCGCCACGCAGAACGGAAGCCCGCTGGGTTGTCGACAGCGGTTGCCTGCCATGGCATCGGTTACATTGAAGGGCGACACGGATCTCGTCGTGCATATCCCCCTGCCCGCCCGGCGGGCCGATGTGCACTGGCCACTGCGAAGCTCGATGACGCTTTCAGGAGATCGTCTCGTGACCACTCGGGCATTCACGGCGCGTGGGCTCACGCGGGTGTATCGCATGGGTGCGCTGGAGGTGGCGGCGCTCAGGGGCGTGGATCTGGATCTCGCCCGGGGTGAATTCGTCGTCATCCTCGGCCCGTCGGGGAGCGGCAAGTCGACGCTTCTCAACATCCTCGGTGCGCTCGACGCACCGACATCCGGCACGCTCTTTTTTCAGGATCACGATCTGACGATGGCAGATGACGCAGCCCGCACGGAATTTCGTCGCGACCACGTGGGCTTTGTGTTCCAGTTCTACAATCTCCTGCCGGCGCTCACGGCCCTGGAGAATGTGGCGGTCGTAGCCGAAATATCTCGTCATCCCATGCCGCCTGCCGATGCGCTGGCGCTCGTCGGCCTCGCCGACCGGGCCAACCACTTTCCGGCACAGCTCTCCGGTGGTGAGCAGCAGCGCGTCGCCGTGGCCCGGGCGATCGTCAAACGCCCCGAAGTCCTGCTCTGCGACGAGCCGACCGGTGCGCTCGATGTGACGACAGGCGTCGTCGTGCTCGAGGCACTCGCACGGGTCAGCGGCGAACTCGGTTCGACCACCATTCTCATCACCCACAACGCAGGTATCGCCGCGATCGCCGATCGGGTACTCACGATGTCCAACGGCCGGATCCACACCGAACACGTCAACGCCAGCAGGGCGTCACCGCGCGACCTGCGCTGGTGATCGTGCTTCTCCGCACACTCTGCCGCACACCAGCCATGAACACCCTCGACCACAAGGTGCTTCGCGACGCGTGGCGGCTCGCGCCGCAATTGGCGGCGGTGGCGGCGGTCATGGCCTGCGGCGTGGCCGTGCTCGTCATGTCGTGGAGCATGCTGGCGTCGCTCGACGCGACGCAACGCGCGCATGCAGCCACAGCCCGGTTCGCAGACGTCTTCGTACACCTGAAACGGGCACCGGAGACCCTGGGCCGTCGGCTGGCGACGATCCCCGGCGTCGCCCGGCTCGAGACCCGCGTGGTCAAAGACGTCACGCTCGACCTCGGCACCGCGTCCGGCCGCCGGGTGCCGGCGACCGCCCGACTCGTGTCGCAGACCAGGCCGCCGTCCGGAGCCGACCATGTCGGGCTCAATCTCGTGACGGTGCTGCGCGGCCGCCATCCCGATCATGCCGAGCCGGCGGAGGTGGTCATCGGCATTGGGTTCGCCGAGGCTCACCACCTCGGACCGGGGGACCACGTCCATGCGGTGCTCAACGGCCGACGCACCCGGCTGGACATCGTCGGCGTCGGCACCTCGCCGGAATACGTCTACACGATCGGCCCTGGCGGCCCGTTCCCGGACGACCGTTCGTTCGGTGTTCTCTGGATGGGGCGACGAGGCCTCGCTGCGGCGTTCGACATGAGCGACGCGTTCAACGACGTCGTCGTCTCGCTCGTTCCGGGCGCTTCTTCCCGCGACGTCTGCCACGCGCTCGACCGTGAGCTCGACCGCTACGGCGGCCTCGGCGCCTACGGCCGTGAGTTCCAGACGTCGCACCGCTACCTCACGAATGAACTCCGGGAGCTCCGCAACATGGGTCGCGCCGCGCCAGTGGCGTTTCTGGTCGTCACGGCGATCCTGATGCACCTCGTGCTGGCCCGGTTGATCGGCACACAGCGGGAACAAATCGCGACGCTGGCGGCCTTCGGTGCCACGCCCCTGCAGATCGGCGGCCACTACCTGAAGCTCGCTCTCCTCGTTTTCGCCTGCGGAGCACTCGTGGGGCTGCCCCTCGGCTGGTGGCTGGGATCCAACCTGACCGCAATGTACGCGAGGTTCTTCCGGTTTCCTCTCCTCGCGTTTCAGGCTGATCCACTTGCGATCGGCTGGTCGCTCGTGGTCACCGCCGCCGCGGCGCTCGCCGGTGTCATTCAGTCGGTGTCACGGGCGGTGAGCGTCCCTCCCGCCGCCGCCCTGCAGCCCGAGGCCCCGGCCACGTACCGGCAGTCGCTGCCGGAGCGCCTCGGCGGCGCAAGGTTCTTCGCGCCGACTACGCTCATGAGTTTTCGGCATCTCGAGCGGCGGCCGGCGGCGACCGCACTCTCGGTGCTCGGGCTCGCACTCGGAGCCGCGGTCATGGTGCTCGGCATATTTGTCGGCGACGCCGTCCAGCAGCTGGCCGACTTCCAGTTCACGGCCGTGCAGCGGTTCGACCGGGCGGTGGCGTTCGTCGAGCCCGTCGGCCCGCAGATCACAGACGCTCTCGGGAGGCTGCCGGGCGTGGTTGCCGTGGAGCCATTCCGCGTCGTGCCCGCGACGCTGCGGTTCGGACATCGCGAACGCCGGCAGGAGATCATGGCGCCGGTTCCAGCCGGTGAGCTACTCCGTCTGCTCGACACCCGCGGCCACATCCACGCGCCGCGGCCCGATGGACTGGTGGTCAGCACCCGACTGGCCGAGCTTCTCGGGGCGCGGCGTGGCGACCACCTGGAGGTCGATGTGCTGGAGGGGCGCCGGCCGCGAGTGACGCTCGTGATTGCTGACACGGTCGACGACATGGTGGGCACATCCGCCTGGCTCCACCCCGACGCTGTGCAGGGAATCCTCGGCGAGGGAAAAACGTTCTCCGGGGCGTTTCTGTCCCTCGACCGGGCCGGGGCCGCTGCCACCGACGCCCGGCTCGCCGACAGCCCGCGGGTGGCGGGATTCGTATCCCGCGAGCGGCAGCTCGGCACTTTCCGGGAGACGATCGCACGCACGCTCCTGCGGATGCGGACCGTCAACGCACTGTTCGCCGTCGTCATCGCCTGTGGCGTCGTGGCCACGACTGCCCGGCAGAGCATGATCGAGCGGGCCCGGGATCTGGCCAGCCTCCGAGTGCTCGGGTTCTCACGGCGCGAGGTGGCGACCATCCTGATGGTCGAACAGGCACTCCTCACGGCGGTGGCGGTGCCGCTGGGACTCGTACTCGGATACGCATTCGTGATCGTCACGACCTGGGGGTACGATACGGAACTGTTTCGCGTGCCGGCGGTGGTTCATCCGCGGACCTACGCGATCGCGGCTGCGACCGTCTTCACCGCGGCGTTCGTGGCGGCAGCGGTCGTCCGCCGACTCCTCGACCGACTCGACCTGGTGGCCGTGCTCAAGGCGCGGGACTGACGATGGCAGCCCACCACACCGTGACCCGGGCGGCCACCGCCGCGATCGCGCTCGCCGTCGCAGCCGCCATCGCCTGGGGGCTCGCGCCGCGACCGGTGCCGGTCGACGTACGCAACGTGACTCGCGGTTCCTTGGCCGTCCGCATCAGCGACGATGGCGTGACGCGGATACGCGAGCGGCACGTCGTGCTTGCACCGCTGGCGGGCCGCATGAGCCGCGTCACGTGCGACCCGGGCGATACGGTCGTAGCCGGTAGGACCGTGATCACGACGATCGATCCCCCCGATCCTGCGCTGCTCGATCCCCGGGCCGAGGCCGACGCGACCGCGCGAGTCGAGACAGCGAGAGCGATCCGGGACCTCGCCGAAAAGGCGCTCGCCCGCGCCCGCGTTCAGGTGGAGTACACGGCGGCCGATCTCGAGCGGGCCCGGGAACTCTTCCCCACGAAAGCCGTGAGCCACGAGCAATTGGATGCGGCCGAGCGGGCCTGGAAGACGGCCGTCGACGACGTTGCGGAAGCGGAGGAGGAGATCCATATTGCCGAACACGTGGTGCAGGTCAGCCGGGCGGCGTTCGTGCGTTCGCGGCAGGGCCGCGACCCGGATGACCCGCGGCCGGGAAGCGGGGAGTGGCGGCTCGACGTCACGGCGCCGATCGACGGCCGTGTGCTGCGCGTGCTGCGGGAAAGCGAGGGGCTCGTCGAGGCGGGGGCCGAGCTTGTCGAGGTGGGGGACGTGACCGACCTCGAGGCCGTGATTGACCTGGTGTCGGAGGACGCGGTCAGGATCGAGCCCGGCGACCCCTGCGAGCTGACCGGGTGGGGCGGCGACCGGCCTCTGGCGGGCCGTGTCCGCAGGGTCGAACCGCGAGGCTTCACGAAGGTCTCGCCGCTCGGTGTTGAAGAGCAGCGGGTCAACGTGATCGTCGACGTGGACATGCCACGGGACGGTCGACCGATGCTCGGCGATGATTTTCGGGTCGAGGCCACGATCACGGTCGACGTGGTGCACGACGCGGTGCTGATTCCCCTGTCCGCCCTGTTTCACCACGCGGGTGGCGAGGCGGTGTTTGTCGTCGACGGCCGCAGGGCTCGGCTCATACGGGTGACGATCGGCCGCCGCGGCGACAGGGAGGGGGAGGTGCTTGCCGGACTGTCGGGCGGCGAACGCGTGATCGCGTATCCAAGCGATATGGTGAGCGACGGCACGGCGATCGTATCGGAGGCTACCGGCAGCGAGCCACCTGCAGGCGTCACATCCCGATGAACGCGCCCATCGGCCCGACGCCGATCGACAGCCGCCGCGGCTGCACGTCGGAAAAGGGTGGTGAGCCGCCACCCTGACGGTAGGGCGAGTGGGCCGGCGCCGAACGGATCCGGTTCGCCGCCGCCCGGGCGGCCTCGGCCGTGGCCTGGCGGTTCGCCGACGCCAGATCGGCGAGGGCGTTCTGCCGGGCGACGACACCCTGCTGCCGCTGCTGGAGGGCAGCTCGCTTGCGATCGATCCGCTGGATCTCCTGCCAGAGTTGCGCCGCGTCCATGTCGAGCAGGTTGGGAACGGCGCGGAGTTCCCTCGCTCGCCGGGCATCCGACATGGCGGACAGATACTCCCCGAGCCACGCTTTCGCATCGCGTCCCTGGGGCGTGTCGAGCAACCGCATCTTCTGCTCGACAGAATCGAGCAGGTATTCGATCTCGTACGACGACATCGCCGCCACCTGCTCGTTGAACCGCACCTTGATCCGCCGCACCTCCGCGGGCGTGTAGACCGTCTGGGTAGCCAGCCATCCGCCCAGCTCGGCGACCGCCCGCTGCCACTGCGGCCCGTGCATGATGTCGGCCTTGCGGACGAGGTCACAGCCGTCGTCCGCCCACCCCCCCTCTGCCGCGACCATGCCGGACCGGTCGGCCGCCGCGACCGCGACCCCCAACATCACCGCGCACGCGAGGAACCATCGCGTTCGACCCAAGACACCGACGGCGACGTTCATGGCGTGGTCCCCCCGGCCTTGCGGACCCAGGTGGCCCGGGTGGGCTGACCGTCGCCGGAGACCAGCGGAGAGCGGATCACCCGCCACACGCAGCGGTCCTTGCCATCGTAGGTGTAGATGTTCGTTGACTGCAGCTGCGTCCCATCCGGCAGCACCGAGCCGCCCCGTGCGATCCACGACGTGCCGTCCCGAAACCAGGTGGCCTCGGCTCGGCTGCCGTCGCTGGAAAAACTCCAGGAGCGGATTCGTCCCACGAGTGGATCCCAGCCGATCCGCTGCTGCAGCTCGACGATCGGCTCGCCGGAATCCTCCGGCGGCGTCAACCGGGCCTCGCGCACCAGAAACGTCTTTCCCGCATCCCACCGTACCGTCATCTCCATCGAGCCTGCCTGCTCGGCCTCGTCGTCGTCCGGTACCAGCACCCATGAGCCCACCATCCAGTCGAGGTCGACGAGCGAGGAGGCGTCCACGACCACGGGGCGTTCCGCTTCACGAACGCCGGCGAGCTTCCACTCGGCGCCCTGCCGCACCCACACGGCCGTGAACGACCCCGTCAGCGGCGCAGCCATGCCCGGCACGGTAACGTCCAGTGTGCCGTCCTCGAGGGCGACGTCGGGCGAGACGAACCGTAGCCGCGTTTCACCGACGCGGTCACCCGCTCGTTCGGCCGGGGGCCGCTCCCCTCCGACCGCGAGCACTTCGGCGGCCGAAAGCACGTTGCCCAGGCTGTCGATGATGTCACCATCGGCCATCCACGCCGCACGGACCGCCGCCGCGTCGCCCTTCGCGAGCGCCCCGCGGTAGGCCGCTGCCGCGGCCCGGATGGCGGCGACGTCGGCGGCCGGCGCGGACTTCGCCTGGGCGGCGTCCTGCGCCGGCAGGACCGCGGCGAGCAGCATCACCAGGCAGGCTCCAACCGCGCCGACGACGAGCCGCGGCCGACGAACGACCTGCCTCGATGAACCAATGACGCACAGTCTCATCGATCAACAACCTCGCGACTGGCTCGGAACGAAAGATGTCCCTCTCTCCAGTGGGCCGACCACCGGATCCAAGGCGAACTCCAGGCAAGGATAACAAGCCTTGCGTCGTCGTGCGCCCCGGTGGGGATGGATCGGAGCGACCACCGGTAGCGTCCGGGCAGCGTCACCCTGGAACGAGCTGCCGGCAGCCGATAGGCTCGACCAAGCCGGCACCAATCACGGCAGGCGAGGCGCTCAGGGCCGCAGACCCATCTCAGCCTTCCTTCGAAGACCTGGAACGGCAGTATGGCATCCCGGCAGAC
>JBIJCD010000192.1:0-7003 GCA_044344895.1 Pirellulales bacterium
GGACTGAATCGGCGGGCTTCGGTGGAACGACGCCGCGGCTCCTCGTTGCCATGTTCGCCGCGTCATCGCCCCTGCTCCTTCAGATGCGATCGAGACCGCATGCGACGTCGGCGGAGCACCGGCTCTGGCGTGGCAAGAGTCTCCTCGCTCGAGGCCGCAGCGGCCTCACGCTCGTCGAGCGTTCGCCGACCCCCTCGCCTCCATTCCCCACGCTCCAAATCGTCGCTCGGCAAACGAGATTCGCTTTAGCGGGTGACCGTGCCGGACCGCGACCCGGTCATGGTCTTCCAGAACGCCCGCGCGGTCGACTGCGGGCTGCCGGGCTTGGGTGTGCGAGGGGCGGTCTCCGGGCTGGCTGCGGGCTGGTCGGCCGGCTCGTTGACCGCCACGGCCGCCACCTTGACGTTCTCCTGCGGGCCGGCCTCGGTGCCGCGTGCGATCACCACGTTGCCCGATGCCTGTGCGATGATCGGCAGGTTGGCGGCGGCGATCCGCTCGGCAAGCGGCCGCTTTCCCGTCGCTGCGGAGCCCCGCGTCGATTGCGCTACGATCGAGTAGCTCTCGCCGCCGTGTGCCTGCAACGCACAGAAGCTGGCCAGTGCGGCCAGGCATCCGACGACGACGGCGTGCGTGGTTCGTGAACGAAACATGGGCGACCTCGCGGGGAAAGATCCGTCGGTACCGAAAGAGGTATCGGTCGTGCGGCCGTCGGAGCTTTGGCCGCGGCGCGGCCGGCGGCTTTGGCAAAGACAGGGTGCATCGCGTACATTCTCGGCGTCCCGCCCGTCCTGCCAGCCTTTCCCAGTTTGGAGACCGTTCGTCATGCACGTCGCCCCGGCCGTTCCCACTCACCTCGATCGCTGGCAAGAACTCGGGCGGCGGGTGCTCGCCGGCGGTGCGATTGGCCGTGACGAGGCCCGGGCAATCCTGGAGTCGCCCGACGTCGAACTGCTCGACCTGCTCGGGGCCGCCTGGCGGGTGCGGCACCGGCACTTCGGCAACACGGTGCAACTCTTCTTCCTGATGAACGCCAAGAGCGGCCTGTGCCCCGAGGACTGCGGCTACTGCTCGCAGTCGAAGGTCTCCGAGGCCGAGATCCCGCGGTACAACCTGCTCTCCGCCCCGAAGCTGCTGGAGGCGGCGCAGCTGGCGGCCCAGCGGCAGTCGAAGACGTTCTGCATCGTGATCTCGGCCCGCGGACCTTCGGAGCGGGAGATCGACTTCGTCTGCCGGATCGTGCCCGAGATCAAGCAACAGTACGACCTCAACGTGTGCGCCTGCCTGGGCCTGCTGACCCCCGAGCAGGCCCGGCGGCTGGCGGCCGCCGGCGTCGACAAGGTCAACCACAACCTCAACACCAGCAGCCGCTTCTACGGAGAGGTCTGTTCGACGCATACGTATGCGGACCGCATCGCCACGCTCGCCGCCTGCCGGGCCGCCGGGCTCCAGTTGTGCAGCGGCGGGATCATGGGCATGGGTGAAACACACGACGATCTCGTCGACATGGCGCTCGAGCTCCGGTCGCTCGGCGTGGAGTCGATTCCGCTCAATTTTCTCAACGCCATCGACGGCACGCCGCTGGAGGGCAGCAGCCGTCTGACGCCGCGGGACTGCCTGCGGGGCTTGGCGATGATGCGGCTGGTCAATCCAACGGCCGAAATTCGCATCGCCGGCGGACGGGAGATCCACCTCGGCAGCCTCCAACCGCTCGGCCTGTACGCCGCCAACTCGATGTTCGTGGGCGACTACCTGACGACGAAGGGGCAGCTGCCGGAGGCCGACTATCGAATGATCGAGGAGATGGGGTTCGTGATCACCCGGGGCGCCGAGTCGTCCGAGCCGCTGCCCGCCATGGCCTGAGCGTGTCGCGGGGTCGGCGTCAGGGCTCCGCACCGAGGCTCATGAGCAGTTCCGCCATCTCTCCGGCGGCGTGCGCCTTGCCCTGCCGCCGCGCCTCCTCGATCCCCTCGCGCAGGATGCGGCGGGCATCGTCGACGCGGGAACGGGCCACCAGATGCTGCGCGGCCATCTGGAACGCCGGCACGTAGGGGGGCGTGCCGCGGGCGAGCGCCTCGAGGATCTCGAGCCCCGCCTCCCACTCGTCCGCGGCTTCCAGCTCGAGGGCCAGACTGTAGCGCAGGAAGACGTCGTCGGGATCGTCCCGCAACAGGGCCTCGATCTTCTCCCGGCGGCTGGCGGTCATGGCGTGCCTCCCGACGGCTTCTCGCCGTTCGTCGTGTCGGACTCCGGCGACGCATCGTGCAGTGGATCGATCCGCGAGACCAGTCGGGAAGGACGGCCGTGCGTGACGACGATGGCCCGTTCGGACAGGCAGGCCAGCGAGACGGCGCCGTCCAGTCGGGCGACGAGCGTGGCCAGCGCCTCCTGCCGGCCCTGGCGCAGCA
Organism: Pirellulales bacterium; assembly: GCA_044344895.1. Classification (GTDB taxonomy): domain Bacteria; phylum Planctomycetota; class Planctomycetia; order Pirellulales; family UBA1268; genus CAMCQY01. Next base: position 2,406 of record JBIJCD010000192.1, read on the forward strand.
CCGCGTCGATCCTCCACAGCCCCTCGGGACTCGTGGCCGATCCACCAGGGTCGCCCCCGACCACCCACAGCGTCCCATCGCCCCGGCAGAAGGCGGCGTCGTGGATGCGCACGAGGCCTGTGTCGATGTGCAGCAGCCGCCGTGGATGCGGCGGGCGGAAGAAGGAGAGAAACACGCTGGCTGTTTCGCCGGTCGCCGGGTCCGTGCAGAAGAGGACGAACTCGTCGGCTGCACTGACGGTGACCGCGACGGGCCGAACACCCGCGGGCAGCTGGGGAGCGGAGCGGGTCGAGACCGCGCCGATCCGTGCGCCGGCGATCGGTGCCCGCAGCACGGGGGCCGTGGGCGGCTCGATGCCCGCCACCGTGAGCCAATCCCGGGAAGGGCTCACCGCCATGGCGGGTCGGCCGCGACTCGGCGCCGCCTGCGCGGTGTCGGCATCCGCGGCCGCGGTGCCGACCGACACGGTCTGCACCGCCTCGCTCGGGGCGGAGGTGACGCCGGGCTGAACGCGGTGGGAACGGATCGACCAGCCTTTCTCACCCCGGCAGAGGATCGCCAAGGTTCCCGTGTCGATCGATGCGATCGCGACCGGATTTACTCCGGATGCCTTGTCCGGTGCCGCCACCGCGACCCAGCGTTTGGTCGGCTCGAACGGATCGATCGCGACGACGCTGCCGTCCGATTCCGCGAGCACGTAGAGCGTCTGCCCGTTGGCGGGGGCGGCCAGGTCGCCCGCCAGGGGCACGTCGCGGATGAGATCGGTCCGCCGCGCCGCGTCGGCCGCCACAGCCGGAACGGCCATCAGCCCGCAGCAGAAGATCACGATCCAGGTTGCCAGCCGCCGGTGGCACCGCGGGCGTCGTTGGCGTCGTGGATGCATGCCGCTCACCGCACCGGCGGCATGCCGTGGGCGGTCTCCCAGCCGGCGATCGCATCGGCGTACCGCAGCGAGAGGCCGATGTCGTCCAGGCCCTCCAGCAGGCAGCGACGCCGAAACGGATCGATCGTGAAGGGACGCATGAAGCCGTCGTCGTCCTTCAACGTCCCTGCCTGCAGGTCGACGTGCAGCCGATACGGGCCGCCGGCGGCTTCGGCCGCCCGCGCCCGGCGAAAGAGTTCGTCGACGTCTTGCTCTGACAGGCGGATCGGCAGCATGCCGTTCTGGAAGCAGTTGTTGAAGAAGATGTCGGCGAACGTCGGCGCCACGACGACTCGGAAGCCGTAGTCGGCCAGGGCCCAGGGGGCGTGCTCTCGGCTCGAACCACAGCCGAAGTTGCGGCGGGCCAGCAGCACGCTCGCCCCGGCGAGGATCGGGCGATTGAGCTCGAACTCCGGGTTCGGCGATCCATCGGGCAGGAACCGCCAGTCGAAGAACAGGAATTGGCCGAAGCCCGTCCGCTCGATGCGCTTGAGAAACTGCTTGGGAATGATCTGGTCGGTGTCGACGTTGGCCCGATCGAGCGGGGCGACGATGCCGGTGTGGGTCGTGAAGGCTTGCATGAGTGGTGTGACGGGTCAGCGGTAGTGCCAGTGACGGATGTCGGTAAAATGGCCCGCGACCGCTGCGGCGGCGGCCATGGCCGGGGAGACGAGATGCGTGCGGCCCCCCTTCCCCTGGCGGCCCTCGAAGTTTCGGTTGCTCGTCGAGGCGCACCGCTGGCCGGGCGAGAGCGTGTCGGGATTCATGCCCAGGCACATGCTGCACCCGGCCTCCCGCCACTCGAACCCCGCGTCGCGGAACACGCGGTCGAGCCCCTCCTGCTCGGCCTGCCGCTTCACCCGGCCGCTGCCCGGCACGACCATCGCGTGGACGGTCGACGCCACCCGGTAGCCCTGCACGACCCGGGCGGCAGCGCGGAGATCCTCGATGCGGCTATTCGTGCAAGAGCCGATGAACACCCGGTCGATCGGGATGTCGACGATCCGGGTGCCCCCCTTCAGGCCCATGTATTCGAGCGCCCGGGCACCGCTCTCCCGGTCGCTGGCGTCGGCGAAGCCGCTCGCGTCGGGAACCGCGGCGTCTACCCCCACCACCTGGGCCGGATTGGTGCCCCAGGTGACCTGGGGCACGATGTCCTCCCCGCGGAAGATCTCCACACGGTCGAAGGCGGCGCCCGGATCGCCGGGCAGCCGTTCCCATTCGGCCACGGCCCGGTCGAAGTCGCGGGGCACGAGATCGCGGCCCCGGAGGTAGTCGAAGGTGACCTGGTCGGGCGCGATCATGCCGGCGCGGGCGCCCGCCTCGATCGACATATTGCAGACGGTCATCCGCTCCTCCATGCCGAGGCGGCGGATGCAGGGGCCCGTGTATTCGATCACGTGGCCCGTGCCCCCCTCGGTCGAGAGCCGGCCGATAAGGTAGAGGACGAGGTCCTTGGCGGTCACGCCCTGATGGAGGCTGCCGTCTACCCGGAGTTCAAGCGATTTCGGCTTCGCCTGCCGCAGTGTCTGCGTGGCCAGCACGTGCTCGACCTCGCTCGTCCCGATGCCGAATGCCAGGGCGCCCAGCGCGCCGTGCGTGGCGGTGTGGCTGTCGCCGCATACGATCGTCATGCCGGGCTGGGTGATCCCGAGTTCGGGACCGATCACGTGCACGATCCCCTGGTCGGCGTCGCCCAGGTCGAAGAGCCGGATCCCGAACTCCCGGCAGTTGGCTCGCAGCGTGTCGATCTGCTGCTTCGACACCGGGTCGGCGATCGGCAGCCGCCGGTCGGTGGTGGGCACGTTGTGGTCGGGGGTCGCGAACGTCGCCTCGGGCCGCCGCACCCGCCGGCCCGCCAGCCGCAGGCCCTCGAACGCCTGCGGGCTCGTCACCTCGTGCACGAGATGGCGGTCGATGTAAAGCAGCGGCAGTTCGCCGGACGGGGTGCAGACGACGTGGGCGTCCCAGATCTTGTCGAGCAGCGTGCGTGGCGTGGCGGGCATCGGGGAGGGGCTGGCTGCGAAGGGGTGGCTGATGGGCTGGATCAGCCACCAATGTAGCCCCGCCGCAGCTGGTCTGCCACCGGCGTCATCCCGCGCGGCGCAGGACCGTCTTCGAGGCGAGTTCGTCCACGCGAGCCTTGGAGATCGCCGTCCAGCCGCCGCCGGCTTCGGCTCCCGCCTGCGTGAGGATCAGCGTCTGCGGGCCGACGATCCGCTGGATGAAGAACCAGCACCGCTCCACGTGCCGGGCGTCGTTGGCGGCGGAGATGACCACCATGTCGAAGCCGCCAAGATGGTTGCACAGCTTTGAGAGCGACGTATCGACGTTGCCCGGCACCAGCTGCACACGGGCCAACGCGTGAAGCCGCTGGTGTGCCTGCTTGAGCGTGACGCCGGGCGGGTCGGACGGCAGCCTGGCCTCGAAGCGGTCGAGGCCCACGTAGTGCAGCTGGCCGGCGGCGTGCAGGCTGCCGGCCAAGCCCAGGAGCCGTTCCGTCCGTCCGAGCGTGCCCAGCCCGAGCTCGATAATCCGCTTGGGCGCGGCCTTCAGCACGTGCCGGTAGATCGTCCGCTCCGCCGCGGGCCGCGAAAACCGGGTGAGCCAGATTTTGCGAAACAGGCCGTAACGCCCCATCGCCCACCCCCTACAGCCTCGCCGGCGCGGCGGCATGCCCGCCCCGCCCTGCGACGGCCACACGAAACCCGCTCGGTCAGAGTCGGCCCGGCGACGCGGCAGGCTCCAGTGCCGGCTCCGCCGCCGTCATACCTTGCCAAGACCTGTCCAGGTCGGGCCGTGGCCTGCGCCGAGTTGGCGGGGGGCAAAAGCAGTCGGGATCGGGAAGGATCCCGAGGATTATCTTCCGCGGATTTTCTTCAGGGCGGCCGCGGCGGCGGTCCGGACTGCTGCCGAAGCGTCATCCTCCGACACGAGTTCAAGGATCGGGATCGCGGACTCCGCCGCGGCACCGATGTCGCCGAGGGCGACGGCCGCTTCCAGCCGCACCATTTCACGGTCTGCCCGCACCGCCCGCCGCAGGAGAGGCACTGCCGACTCGAAGAGCGAGGCGTCCTGCGGGGTGATCTTCAGCGATGCCCAGGTGGCTACAGTGGCCAGGAATTCTTCTGGTGATGCCGCGAGCTCCCGCAGCCTCGCCGAGGCCTCGTGCGCCGCGGGGCCGATGCGGCCCAGAGCGTAGATGGCGGCGAACCGGCGCTGTCCGAGCACGGCGGCCTCGCTCTGCGATGCCGCTGCTGACGGGGGATCGGCGAGCATCTTCATGAGGTCGGGCACGGCCGAAGCGGCGTCGGGTCCGATCGCCGCGATGGCGAGTGCCGCGTCACCGGACATGGCGGGATCGGCAGCCTGCAGGATCCCGATCAGCCGTCCGAGCACGGGAGTAGCGGCCGGGCCGATGCCGGCGAGGAGTTCGAGGGCGATCAGTCGTCGCTCGGGGTCGTCCAGGGCCGCCGCCAGGGCCGCTGCGGACCGACCGCGCATCCGCACCAGCGCCGCGGCCGCCGCGGTCTGCACCTCGGGGTCAGCGTCGGTCAGCCGCTGCACGAGCGCCTTGGCGAGGCTGTCGCACGAAGCGTCATTCAGTTTGGCCGACAGATCCGAGAGCGCCGAGATCGATCCGCTCCGGACGTTCGGCCTGTCGCTCGCAAAAGCC
>JBIJCD010000326.1:0-4446 GCA_044344895.1 Pirellulales bacterium
AAGCTCGACACGATGGAGAGCCGCGTCTGCCCGGGACTCCATCTGGCCGGTGAGCTGCTCGACGTCGATGGTCGGATCGGGGGCTTCAACTTCCAGTGGGCGTGGGCCAGCGGGTTCCTGGCCGGCACGGCCGCGGCCCGGCTCGGCGGCCCGGTCGCCACACCAGCGGATCAGGTGGGTCAGGGCGCCATGACGACCGGCTGAACCGGCGCGGACGCCCGACTTCCGCACGACACAGCGTCGGCCCGCGGAAACCCGCCGGCGGAGACTCGGCCGGACCGCACGTCATACCGGAAGCCACCGCTCCGCAGGTCGAACGACTGCATCCTCGGTGGCTGGCGGTCCCCGTTCAAGATCCGTGCCACGCTCGTCACGACCTCCGCGACACCGATGTCGAGCATCGAGCCGTCTCCCGGCTCCCACCGCAATCCGACGGGTGTTGTCGCCCGCCTCCGCCACTTCGGCCGCTGCGGGCGGAGCCGGTGCGAACGCAGCACCTCGCCCCGCGCGGTCAGCGGATGCCACTGATTCGGGTCGGTGGGACCGAAGAGCGTGACGACCGGCAGGCCGAGCGACGCGGCGATGTGCGGCAGCCCGCTGTCGACGCCGACGCACAGGTCCATCCGCGACAGGAAGGCCGTCAGCTGGCGGAGCGGAACGTTCCGCGTGTGGTCGTGCACATGGCCGGCGACCGACGCGTCGAGCCGGCCGACGATCTCCGCATGCATGCCGAGGTCGGCCGGCCCGCCGCAGAAGAAGATCTCGCAGCCGTGCTCCCGGACCAGCCTGTCGATCACCTCGGCCCAGCGGTCCGTCGGCCAGTGCTTGTCGGCGTTGGTCGACCGCACGGCGAGGAAGATCCGCGGGCGGTCGGCCGCCACGCCAGAGAGCAGCCTCTCAGAGCCGCGCACGGTGGCGGGGTCGGCCCAATTCTCGAGGTGGCCGTCGTCGACGTCGATGCCCTCGGCGCGGAGCAGGTCGAGGTAGGACTCCGCCTGGTGGCGGAAGGGCCGCAGTGGAATCCCGCGGGAGAGGAGCCCACCGCGGTAGTCACCGAGATGGCCAACCCGCCAGGGGATGCCTGCCAGCCAGGCGAGCAGGCCGCTGGAGAGCGATCGCTTGAGCAGATACGCCCGACCGTAGCCGCGGGCCCGCAGCCAGCCGGCCTGACAGCCGATCTTCGCCACGCCCGCCGGCAGGAATCGCCGCGACCGCGGCGGCCGCGGCCAGCCGATGACGGCGTCATGGTAGGGACAGTCGGCCAGCACGGCGGCGGCCTGAGGCTCGACGAGCACGTCGATCGTGGCCCGCGGATACCGCCGGCGGAGATTTCGCAGGAACGGGATCGCCAGCACGGTGTCGCCGAGGAAGGCGTTGCCCACCACGAGGATGCGGTCGGGATCGGCGGCCGAAGCTGGCATGGCGTGCACGCGGGCCCTGCGCCCGCCTCCCTGGGTGTGTTCAGGCCCGACCGCTACCTGGCGAATCCCACGAAGAAGCTGAACAGCTGCTTGCTGTCGTACGGGGCGTAGACCACCGGGAAGGCGAAGTCGAGTGCGATCGGCGCCGGCCCCATCGCCGGCAGCGTGATCCGCAGGCCGACACCCGGAGCGACCCGCATGTTGTTGATCGACACGTTCGACTCCACCGTGCCGAAGTCGGTAAACACCACGCCCCTGAGCGAGTCGTCGGCGGTGATCGGAAACATGTACTCCACGGTGTTGATCCACTGGAAGGGTCCGCCGATGACCGCCGCATTCTGATTGGCGTTCGTGGGCGACGCGCCGTTGACCATCTGGCGCGGGCTGGCGCCGCGGAAGGTGAAGCCGCGGATTGTGTTGTAGCCACCGGCGAAGAAGTTGTCGTAGGCCGGCGTGTCGGGACCCGACATGCCGAGCACCGAGCCGATCGAGAGCACGTGGCGGCCCGAGCCATCGGGCCGTTCGTTGAGCAGGAAGTACTGCCGTCCCTCGAGGATGCCGCGTGGATAGACGAACGTGCCGATCACCTGCTCGAACTCGAACGTCGCCAAGTGGCCCTGCGTCGGCAGGAAGGGGCTGTCTCGCGTGTCATGAATGAGCCCGCCGCTGAAGCCGTAGACGGAATTCGTGCCGAGCATGTTGCTGACGGCGGGCGTCAGCAGCCGCGGGTTGTAGACGTCGACGCTCTCGCCACGGAACGCGGTGTTGACCGACAGGTTGGGTGCGAACGCGAACTGATAGCCGAGGCCCACGCGGCCGCCGACGCGGCCTTCCGCCCAGTCGTAGAAGTAGCGGGTGTAATAGGAGGCGCTCGTCGACAGGCCGATGCGGGTGTCGAACAGGTAGGGCTCCTGGAACGTGGCGGTGTAGCGCTGCAACTGGGTGCCGGGCGCCGCCTCGAGCCGGAAGCGTTGGCCCGCACCCCGGAAGGCGGTGCCGTTGCGGATGTCGTCCCAACTGGTGGGCAACCGGGTGATGTCGAAGTTCTGCTCGTCGATGACGATGTTGCCGACGAGACCGGCGTTGGAGTTCACGCCGGCACCGATCATGAGCCGGCCCGTCTGCGTCTCCTCCGCGTCGACGTCGACGACCACGTAGGGATCGTTGCCCGGAAAGACCTGCAGCGGCTCGGCGCCGAAGTTCGGCACCATGCCCGGCTGGACCATTCCCGGCTGCATCATTCCCGGCTGAGCCATGCCCGGCTGAGCCATGCCCGGCTGAGCCATGCCCGGCTGAAACTGCACCGGCGCCGCGAACGCCTGGCCGGCCGGCTGGCCGGCCATCGGCATCGCGGCGGGGGCCGCACCGGGGGCGAAGGCGGCCGGCGGCGGCTGCTGGGCCACGTAGACCGGCTGGCGGGGAGGCGGCGCGACGGTCCGCGAGTAGTCGACCGCCTCCGGGCCGGTCGGCGCCAGCGGCGCGCCACCCCATGCCTGGGTCTGCCCGACGGACTGCTGCTGCGGATACGCCGGCTGGGCCACAGGGCTCTGGCCGCGCCACACGGGCTGGTCCGCCACGGCCTCCTCCGGGTTCCACTCTCCCTCCAGCACCAGGTCGAGCACGGCGTCGGCCTCGCCGTCGGGGCTCTGGCCCCGGAACCCGGGCCGCTTGGGGTCGCGGGCGATCTGCGTGTCGGCCTCGTCGGGCTTGCTGAAGACGATCCGCGGCCCCTGCCCCTTCGACGCGTCGGCCATGAACAGGCTGCTCGCCTTGAGCCGCCGCTCGTCGTCCCGCAGCTTGCGGATGTCGAGGATGTCGCCGGGACGCAGCGACAGCCGGTTGAGCACCGTGCTGTGCCGCGTGTGCGGGTGATCACCCCGGATGCGGACGTTGATCTTGCCCACACGGTACCGCAGGCCCTCCTCGATGTTGTAGACGAGGTCGAGCTGCCCGGGCTCCTCGAGGAACCGCGGGTCGGCGCGGATGTCGGCGAACACGAACCCGCGGCCGCCGTAGATGTCGCGGATCATGCCGAGGTCGGCGTCCATTTTCGACTGGTTGAACGGCTGGCCGCTCGTGAGCTTGAGGTCGCGGGCGATGAACTCGCTCTTGAACTTGCTGTTGCCGATGAACGACACGTTGCGGACGGAGTACCTTGGCCCCTCGTTGATCACGAAGGTGAGCATGGTCCAGTCGCGGCCGCCGCCGTTGACCACCTGCACCTCGCGACCGACCTTCGCCTGGAAGAAGCCGAGACTGCGGTAGTAGGCGGTGAGCGCCTCGACGTCGGCGTCGATCTTGGTGCGGTCGATGTCGCCGCCGAGCAGCCAGAACACGCCGGGCTTCGACTTGATCTGGGTGAGCAGGCGGGCGTCGCTGGCGATGCTGTTGCCGACGAACCCGGTCCAGAGCGACTTGCGGCTGCGACCCTCGTCGATCAGGAACACCGCGCCCTTGTCGCCCGGCTTGCTCCCCTCGAGCGTCGTCACCTTGGCGGCGTCGTAGCCCTTCTCCTGGTAGTACGACTCGATCCGGCGGCGGGCCTCCTCGACCACGTAGGCGTCCATCGAATCGCCCACGTCGATCTCAGCCTTCTTGCGGATCGTGCGGGTCGGCACCCGCTGGTTGCCGACGTACTTGACGTATCGCAGCATCGGCCGCTCGACCACTTGGAAGATGACGACCACGCCCTCCTTGACCCGCACGTACTTCGGATTGACGTCGACGAACTTGCGGCAGCGATGCAGCGTGCGCACGTCCTCCTCGATCGCCTGGGTATCGAAGATCTGGCCGGCCCGCGTCACGAGCTTCGGCAGCTTCGACACGTCGGTGGCATGATTCCCCTCGATACGCACCTCGACGATGCGATTCGCCTCGTCGACCGGTGGCACGGCCGGCGCTGCCGCCGCGGTCGCGGCCGGCGGTGTGGCAACGGCAGGCAGGGGAGCCATGCCCGGCTGCTGCGGCTGCTGTGCGGCGGCCGGCACCGCGAGCGAACCGATCGCCGCGCTGACGCACGCCAGCG
>JBIJCD010000521.1:0-2541 GCA_044344895.1 Pirellulales bacterium
GGGCGGCACGGTCCGTGGGCAGATGATGCACGCGCAGGGCCATCGAAGGTGTCGATCAGGTGAGGGGGCGGCGACGGGCGGGAAGAAATACCCGCGATGCAGCGGGTGTCACAAGGCGAATCGTGACCGGTTCCCGCCGATCGACCGCGTTCCCCTCGCCCTCACCGCGGTTCGCCCGTCCTGCCCAGAGACCGATGCTTGACTGGCCCCGGCAAACGCCGATACTTCTGGAGGTTTCGGCCCTTTTCCAGCGATTTCTCCCGCGAGCGTGGCTCGCCGGGGGCACGGCACGCTCAGCCGGTGGCCCTGCCCATGCCGCCCATGCTCATCGATCTGCGCCGGACGGACGACGCCCGGGATGTCGTGCACCGGGCCGTGCAGGCGCTGGCCGAGGGCCGGGCCGTCGCCTTCCCGACGGAGACCGATTACGTGGTGGCCGCCAGCGCGCGGCACGCGACGGCCATCGATCGCCTGGCAGCGCTGGCCGCCGAGCGCCCGCGGGAACCCCGCCTCTCGCTGGCCTTGAAGAGTGCCGACGAGGCGCTCGACTGGGCGCCGCGACTGAGCCCGGTGGGCCGCCGGATCGCGCGACGGTGCTGGCCCGGCCCCGTGGCGATGCTCGTGCCCGACGACCATCCCGAGAGCCTGATCCACAGGCTGCCGGCCCCGGCGCGGGCCGGCATCCTCGGCGACGGGCGGCTGCGGCTGCGGGTGCCGGGGCACCCGATGATCGCCGACTGCATGCGGATGCTGGCGGGCCCGATCGTGCTCGCCGAGCCCGCCGGGCCGACGGCGGCGGTCACGGCCGCCGACGTCATCGAGCGGGCGTCCATCGCGACTCTGGCCCTGGTGATCGACGACGGCCGCGCCCGCTACGCGCAGCCCGTGTCGACGATCGAGGTCGATGAACGCGGCTTCCGCGTTGTGCGCGCGGGAATCGTCTCGGAAGAGACGCTGCGGCGGCTGTCCAGCCTGATGGTGCTCTTCGTCTGCACCGGCAACACCTGCCGCAGCCCCATGGCCGAGACGATCTTCCGGCTGCTCGTGGCAGAGCGGCTCGGCTGCCGGCCCGACGAGATCGAAGCGCACGGCGTGGTGGTCGCCAGCGCCGGCATCTCGGCCTGGGGAGGAGGCAAGGCGAGCACCGGGGCGGTCGAGGCGATGCGCGAAGTGGGGGGGGATCTCTCGGGCCACGCCAGCCAGCCCGTGACGGAAAACCTCGTCCGCCAGGCCGACGTCATCTGGACGATGACGGCATCCCACCGCGCCGCGATCCTCGCCCAGTTTCCCGAGGCCGGCGGACGCGTGGCCATGCTCTCTCCCGACAAGATCGACGTCAGCGACCCCATCGGCGGCCCGTTGGAAACCTACCGGAAATGTGCTGACGAGATCCGCAAGCATTTGGCCGGCCGAGTGGCTACACTTTTCCAGGAGTCGCCGCGGATCGTGTAGGCCGGAACACGGGCGGGTGGCCGGTGTTTTTCAGGAAGCAGCAATGCGGATTGCCATCGGAAGCGATCACCGGGGTGTGTCCCAGAAACAGCGGCTCGTGGGCTTTCTCGAGCGGCTCGGGCACCAGGTCGTGGATTGCGGCTGCCACGGTGACAAGGCCGTCGACTATCCCGACATCGCCGCCGACGTCGCCCGCCGGGTCAGTGCCGCCGCGGTGGACCGCGGCATCCTCCTGTGCTGCACGGGCGTGGGCATGGCGATCGCCGCCAACAAGCTGCCGGGCGTGCGGGCGGCGACCTGCCACGACGAGGTCACCGCGGAGATGAGCCGCCGGCACAACGACCTCAACGTCCTCTGCCTGTCTGCCGAGATGATCGGGGCGGACGTGCAGGAGAAGCTCATCCAGACCTGGCTAGACACACCCTTCGAGGGGGGCCGCCACGCCCGCCGTGTCGCCAAAATCGCCTCCTTGGAGCCGGTGGACCGCCCGGTCCCCGGCGACGGCGGCCGCTAGCCTCCCTGGCCTGCACACCGCCGGAGAGCGATAGCTGGAGCGGTGCGAAGGTCCAGCGAAACCGGGCTGAGCCGGAAGGCCGCGAAAAGTAGTGGCGTCGTAGCGGTCGTGCCGCCGCCGGCCGGGAAAAACGCCCGAAAAACGGCCGCCGGTTCGTTGAACAGCCTCGCCGCGTTGGTATCGTCGAATTCCACACCCGGAGTGGCGTCGGCTCGTGCCGGCAACCCGGCCCGGTGGCTTGCAGGAATCCGCGCGGCATGCCCCTCGCTCACCATCCCGAACCGGACGAAGTCGACTGCATCATCCGCAACGGCGAGTTGCGCGATGCGATCGAGCCGTATCTCGACGAGGCCATCTGGGAGATCGACTTTCGCACGCTGCCCACCGCCGTCGAGAACCGCTTCCTGGAGTCGATGCTCGCCTGGGAGCAGGCGCCGCTGGTGCCGATCGCCCGCTGGTTCGACCCGCCGCTGGCGCTGCAGCCCGCCTGCACGCTCGACGACGAGCAGGTTCGCGACCGTCTGTGGGACACCGTGGAGCGGCTCTACTCGCGGCGGGTGGTGCTCGACTTCACC
>JBIJCD010000193.1:0-6969 GCA_044344895.1 Pirellulales bacterium
GCACTTCTTCCCAACCGCTGTCTTAGGGACGCTGCCGGGTGACAAGCAGCGTCACTCCGGCGACCGTGGCGAGCGCCGCCCCGACGCCGCCGACCGCCATGAGGGCCCTCGATATTCCCGAGGCGAATTGCGCGCGGCGTTGCAGTTCGAACTCCTCCCGCATCGGCATCCGCGCCACGCTGGCGTTGATCATGTCGTCGAGCGCCTGGTAGAGCACGACGTCGTCCTCGGCATGCACGTCGGCCCGGATCCGCTCGGCGGCAAAGGCTGCCTTCGGCACGGCCCCCACCACGGCGGCGGACGCCCAAGCGAGCACTGCGAGCGCCAGTCCCGCGAGCGTCACGGCGTGGGCCACTCCCCACTGCGTCCTGGCCGGTCGATCGTCGAACGCTTTCTGACGCAGGCCTGAAAAGTCGCGGAGTTTCGGCACGTCGACCCGCCGGCCGCACGCCGGGCAGCCAGTGGTGCCCCCGGCCTGTCCCGTGACGATCTCGATCTGGGAACCACACTCGCACGACAGCAGGAAGATTTTCTGGGCGCCGGCCATATGTTCGATTCCACCGTTTTCAGGAAGCCTCGGTCCGCCCCGGCGCACGCACCCGTCGTCACCCTGTGCACGCACTTCAGCCGCGGCGCGGCCTCACACTCGTCGCCCATCGTTCGGCCCCCGGTTTCGCCTCAGGTCGGCCGTCGCTGGGAGCGTAGATTCTCTCCCGTCGGAGCGTTTTACCATTCCAGTACGACAGGGCCGAGCCAGAGGGGATTTTCGCCAAAAAAATTGCTGGCATTTCCCACCGGACAGGGGCATAATCGTGGGCCCTCCGGATTCCAGCCGATGACCACGGCCCCCTCTTCTTTCCGCCCAGCCTGCCCATTTTGCCGGAGCGAGGCCGGAGGGTCCCTGCCGTCCAGAGCACGTCTCCCGGCGACGGCCGCGGACCCGCGATTTGACCCCGCGCCAGTTCGGTTTCCCGACGCTGGATTCCGTCGCGCCTTGAATCACACTGGCGACACCCCGAATGATGCTTGAGGCGTCGACATACCCCGTGTTCATCCGACCGCTCTCGACCACGCTTTTGTCTCATCGTCAACCATTTCGCACGGCATCACTGTCCTGACTCGCTTGCCGTGTCGGGATCACCCCGACCCGATCGCCGATCAGCGGCACGCCCGATTCACGCCTGACCGACGTTCACACGAAGGAGCACCGCCTTGTTCGACTCGCTGCTGGATGAACTCGAGGACGACGTCGTCTCCAACCCGCAGGAAGTGGAGGAACTCACCGACAAGGTCGTCGATGCCGAGGAAGCCGACGCCGATCTGCTCGTGGACGATCCGGACGCGGTGGTGATTCCCGATGCGGAGATCGAGGCCGAGGCCGAGGTCGAGACCGCCGGTGAGGCCGACGACGTGCTCGCAGAGCAGGTCGAGAACTGGTCCGACGACCCGGTGCGGATGTACCTCACGCAGATGGGCGAGATCCCGCTGCTGACCCGGGCGCAGGAGATCTACCTGGCTCGTCAGATCGAGACCACCCGCGCGCAGTTCCGCGCCAAGCTGCTGGAATGCGAGTACGTCTGCCAGCAGGCTTTCCGCGTGCTCTCCCGCGTGCATCGCGGCGAGCTCCCCTTCGACCGCACCGTGCAGGTGTCCGTCACCGACCGGCTGGAGAAGGAGCAGATCCTCGGCCGGCTGCCCCACAATCTGCGGACGCTCGAGGTGCTGCTGCGGCAGAACCGGGCCGACTACCGGATCGCGCTGTCGAAGAAGCGCAAGATGGCGGAGCGTCGCGAGGCCTGGGCGCGGCTGGGGCATCGCCGCCGCCGCTGCGTGCGGCTGGTGGAGGAACTCGGCCTGCGGACCCAGCGGATCGAGGCCATGATTCCCACGCTCGACAACTTCGTCGTGCGGCTCAAGGAGCTGAAGTCGAAGATCGATGCCCACAAGAAGACCAAGCAGCCGCCGTCGGCCCGGCAGAAGCTGGTCGACGAATACCGCGCGATCCTCAAGGCCTGCCAGGAGACGCCCCGCAGCCTGCGGCGCCGGATGGCGGAGATCCGCGAGATTTACGCACGCTACCAGCGTGCCAAGCGCGGCCTGTCGGAGGGCAACCTGCGGCTCGTGGTCTCGATCGCCAAGAAGTACCGCAACCGCGGCCTGTCGTTCCTCGACCTCATCCAGGAGGGCAACGCCGGCCTGATGCGGGCGGTCGACAAGTTCGAATACCGCCGCGGCTTCAAGTTCTGCACCTACGCCACCTGGTGGATCCGCCAGGCGATCACCCGGGCCGTGGCCGACCAGAGCCGCACCATCCGCATCCCCGTGCACAGGGTGGAGACGATGAGCCGCGTCCGGAACGTGGCGCGTCAGCTGCTCCAGGAGTACGGCCGCGAGCCGACGATCGAGGAGATCGCCGCCCGGGCCGGCACGCCGGTCGACGAGACCCGCCGGGTGACGGCGATGAGCCGCTACCCGATCAGCCTCGACCGGCCGGTGGGCAACAGCGAGGACAGCCATTTCGGCGACCTGCTCCCCGACACCGGCGCCGAGAACCCAGCCGTGGGCGCCGCGCAGGAGATGCTCCGCAACCGGATCGCGAAGGTGCTCAAGTCGCTTTCCTACCGGGAGCGGGAGATCATCAAGCTCCGCTACGGCCTCGGCGACGGCTACAGCTACACGCTCGAGGAAGTGGGCCACATCTTCAAGGTGACCCGCGAGCGGATCCGGCAGATCGAGGCCAAGGCCGTCCGCAAGCTGCAGGCCCCGGCGCGGAGCGAGGAGCTTTCCGGCTTTCTCGACTAGAGCGTATCTGGTTTAGCTGTAGCGACGACTTGGTAAACCTGGAGACGCAGGCGAGGGGTCGGCGAACGCTCGAGGAGCTTTGGGCCGCCTCGGCCCACGCGACGAGACTTTTGCCGCCCCGAAGCCGTCGCTCCACCAAACCGGGATGCGCACTAGCGTCACGGCTGCACGGCCAGCCATGGCCCGTGCAGCACCTCCGGGCTCGCCTGGTGGAAATGCAACGGAATCCGTGAGGGGCGTGGGCCGCCCCGAACCGTCGACCGCTCTGCCCGCGTCAGTTCCTGCTCGTTCTCGTTCTCATCCTTTCCCCAGACCGCTCCGGAGAATCGTCCGATGCTTCGCCTCTGCGTCTGCCTCTGCCTCGCCTGCGTCGGCCTCCCTGCGTTCGCCGCCGAACCGGCTACGTTTCCCCGCAACACGATCGACCTCGGCACGGTCGTCAGCGATATCGACAAGAGCGTCCGCTTCTACACCGAGGGGATCGGCTTCCGCGAGCTCACGGGCTTCGACGTCGCAGCGGACGTCGCCACGGCGGCCGGGCTCACCGACTCCAAGCCGCTGTCGATCAGGGTGCTGGCGCTCGGCGACGGACCCGACGCCACGAAGCTCAAGCTCATGCAGGTGGCCGGCAGCACGCCACGACCGGGCGACAACGAGTTCATCCACTCCCACACCGGGTTCCGCTACCTCACGATCATGGTTCACGACACCGACGCGGCGCTCGCCCGGCTGGCGACGCTGGGCGTGAAGCCGATCGCCCGCTCACCGGTCGCCCTGCCTGCGGCGCTGGCTCCCGGCATGCACCTGACGTGCGTGCGCGACCCCGACGGCAACATCGTCGAACTGATCGGGCCCCGGAAGTGACGCGCGACGGCGGCCCCACGCGGATCCCGATCGCCACCGCTCAGCTGGACCGGGCCGCGGTCGAGGGGGGCCGCTGGATCTTGCCCGCGTCCTCGAGCCAGGCGATCACCCGGTCGGCCAGCTGCTCGGCCGGGGTGGCGGCGGAATCGACGACCAGTTCGGCCGCCAGCGGCTCCTCGTAGGGATCGTCGATCCCGGTGAACCCCGTGATCTCGCCGGCCCGGGCCTTTTTGTAGAGCCCCTTGGGATCCCGCTTCTCGCACACTTCCAGCGGCGCCCGCACGTGGATCTCCACGAAGTCGCCGGGAGCGAGCATGGCCCGCACGGCGTCGCGATCGCGGCGGTAGGGGCTGATGAAGGCGGTGAGCGTCACGATCCCGGCCTGGGCGAAGAGTTCGGCTACCGCGCCGATCCGGCGGATGTTCTCCTCCCGGTCCTCGGCCGCAAAGCCGAGGCCGAACCGGCGGGCGAAGGCCTCCCCATGACGCTCCCGCAGCAGTGCCGGCGCGGCGTTGAGCCCCAGCCGCACATTGTCGCCGTCGAGTACGAAGCTGCGGACGCCGCGGTCGTGCAGCCGGCGGTCGACCAGGTTGGCCAGCGTGCTTTTGCCACAGCCGGAGAGCCCGGTGAACCAGAGCACGCAGCCGCGGTGGCCGGCGGCCCGCTCGCGGTCGTCGCGGCTGACCGCGTGCGTGTGCCAGCGGACGTCGACCACCTCGCCCGCCTCGCGTTGCTGCCGTGCATCCGTCATCGCACCTCCATCGCGGCTCCGCTTCGGCCACCGCTGACCGCCCGCTCGAGGCCGTTCACTCCCAGCCGCCCAGTTCTACCGTCCGCTTGAACCGCTGCGGCTCGCCGCCGGGCACGCCGCGCTCGATCTCCAAGTCGATCTTTTCACCGGGGCCGCGCCGGCCCACCCGCTCGGTCAGGGCTTCGAAGCTGGCCACCGGCTCCCCGTCGATCCGCAGGATGATGTCGCCGGGCTGCACGCCGCCCCGGGCCGCGGCCGACCCGTCCTGCACGTGGTTGATCACGCAAGCGCCGATCGCCTGGCCGGCCACGCCGAGCTTGCCTCCCTTGCGGACATCGATCCGGACGTGGGGCAGCTTCTCCGCCAAAGCGGCGAGTGCGCGGTCGTCGACGCCGGTGCCGTAGAGCTCGAGCCGCTCGATGCCCCGCAGCCGGCCCAGCACGGCCAGGCTCGCCTCGTCGAGTCGCACCCCGTGCAGCCCCAGCCGGGCGACGCCCCGCAGGCGGGCGAGCAGCCGCAGGTCCTCGGACTTGCCCATCCAGTTGGCGTTGAAGAGCAGGAAGAGGCCCCGTTGCCCCGACGGCATGAATTCCTCGCTCACCACCGCGCCCAGCGACTCGAGCTTGGTTCGAGCCGCCTCCGCCAGTCCGATCGTGTGGAAGTCGAGCGTGGCCTCCGCCAGGCTGGCGACCGCCACATCCTTTCCTTCGGCGAGCGACTCGAGCGCCTGCTCCGCCGCGGCCGCGGCGTCGGCATCCTCGCCGGCGAGCATCTCGCGGAGGATTTCCACGGCGCGGCTGCCGACCTCGAGATCACCGCGAGCGATCGCCTCCTTGAGCGGCTCGATCGCCGCCCGCCCGGCCGCCGCGAGGCTCCTGGTGGCCGCCTCCCGCTGGGCGAACTGATCCGCCGAAAGCTGCTCGATCCAGGCGGTGATCTGGCCGGGCTGGTCCGCGACCGCCGGGCCGCGGGCGGCCAGCAGCGCAGCCAGCCCCATCGACACGACCAGTGCGAGCGGCAAGGGCCGGCCACGGCGGAACGGGGGCGAGGCGAGCTGGTGCGCGACGGGCATCGCGGCAATATACCACTGGTCAAGCACCACCGGCCTGGCACGGCGGGCCCAGCCGCGGCCGTGCGGGACGGCCGCCGATCCGGGGATAGACTGCAGGGGAGTTCCTCGAGTCGCCGCTTTCCCCCGACGCCCCGCCCCCTCCACCACGCCATGTCGCTCGCCATCTCCGCCGACCGGACGCCGCGGCCGCCGTTGCCGACGACCGGCGACGAGATGCGCAGCCGCGGCTGGGACGCCGTCGACGTGGTGCTCGTCAGCGGCGACGCCTACGTCGACCACCCGAGCTTCGCCAACGGCCTGATCGCCCGGCTGCTCGAGGCGTCGGGCTTCCGCGTGGCGGTGCTCGCCCAGCCCGACTGGAGCAGCTGCGACGCCTGGCGACAGTTCGGCAGACCGCGGCTCTTCTTCGGGGTGTCGGCGGGCAACATGGACTCGATGATCAACCACTACACGGCCAACAGGAAGGTCCGCAACGACGACGCCTATTCGCCCGACGGCCGCATCGGCCGCCGCCCCGACCGGGCGACGCTCGCCTACTGCCAGCGGTCGCGCGAGGCGTTTCCGGGCGTGCCCGTGGTCGCCGGAGGCGTGGAGGCCAGCCTGCGGCGGATCGCGCACTACGACTACTGGAGTGACACGGTCCGCCGCTCGATCCTGCTCGACGCGAAGGCCGACCTCGTCGTGTTCGGCATGGGTGAGCGGACCGTGCTCGAGGTCGCCCGCGGACTGGCGGCCGGCAGGACCGTCAAGGACCTCCGCGACCTGCGTGGCGTGGCCTACAGGCTCGGAGCCAGCGAGCCGCCACCGTCCGGCGACGGCACGCTCGAACTGCCGGCCTACGAGGCGGTGGCCGCCGACCCGCTCGCCTTCTGCGAGATGACCCGGGTCGCACACCTGGAGACGAATCCCCACAACGCCCGCCGGCTCGTGCAACGGCACGGCCGCGAGGCGGTGGTCGTCAACCCGCCGGCCTTGCCGCTGGAGCAGCACGAGATGGACGAGGTGTACGGGCTGCCCTTCACCCGCCGGCCTCATCCATCCTACGGCGCCGCCCGGATTCCCGCCTTCGAGGTGGTGGAGACGAGCGTGCAGATCATGCGCGGCTGCTTCGGCGGCTGCACCTTCTGCTCGATCACCGCTCACGAGGGGCGGATCATCCAGAGCCGTTCGCCGGAGTCGATCATCACCGAGATCAAGCTGCTCGCCGCGCAGCCCGGCTTCAAGGGCACGGTCTCCGACATCGGCGGCCCCACGGCCAACATGTACCAGATGCGGTGCACGCGGCCCGAGGTCGAGGCGAAGTGCCGCCGGCTCTCCTGCGTGCATCCCACCATCTGCAAGCTGCTGGGCACCGACCACGGCCCGCTCAAGGCGGTGATGCGGGAGGCCCGGACGGTCGAGGGGGTGAAGCGGGTGCTCGTGGCCTCGGGCGTGCGGATGGACCTGGCGCGGCGGGATCCCGACTACCTCCGCGAACTCG
>JBIJCD010000194.1:0-6950 GCA_044344895.1 Pirellulales bacterium
CACGACTCGACGAGTCCGACGAGGTCGGCGGCATCGAACAGGTCGGCGTCATCCACGAGCACGACGTCGGCCAGCGGCGGCCGCGAGTCACGGCCCCCACACAGCTGGACGGTGCGGACGGTCGGCAACCCGACGGCGGCGACGTGCTCGAGCAGCGTCGTCTTGCCCACCCCCGCCGGTCCGCACACGAGCGCCACGGCCCCGGCATGCCCGACGGCGTACGCCAGCTTGGCGATGGCCGCCTCCTGCGCGGCCGTGAACCGCGGCCGCTGCCCCGACGCCGGCTCGCTCCGGTCTTTCATCATCGTCGCGTCCCCCCGGCATCGGGTGCGGGCCCGGCGGCATCGGCCACCGGCACCATGGTGAGCACTTCCCCGAGCAGCCTCAGGCCCGCCGCCTCGATCGCCGTGCCGCGGGCGGCGCACTGCGGCTGCCCTTCCCGCCGCACGAGAATCACCGCGTCGCAGCCGAGGCTCACCCGCTCGACGTGCGCCCGGCGGATGGGCCCGCCCGGGAACCACACACCGGCATCGACGAGCACGATCGCCCCGCCGTCGCGACCGCCGCTGAGCGCGGCTGCGGCGGTCGCCGTATCGACGATTTCGACCCGCCGGCCCCGCGCCGCCAGCGTCCGCGCCAGACACTCAACGACCGTCGTCCGGCCCTCGCCCCGGCGACCGCCCGCCACGGCGACCACGCCCGCGCCATCGCGGTGCGCATCCTCGACGCGGCGCGCGATCGTCTCCCACGACCGCGGGGCCGCATGCAGCAGACGGTCGACGAGCGGTGCCGAGGGGCCCGGATCCGGCGGCTGCCAGACCTCCGGTAGCGGCGGGGTGGCGGCCGCCACGGTGGTGGCGGGCGGCGAGCGGTCGGCGGCGGCGACGGGTGCGGCATCGGCCACCGAAGCCCGCAACGGCGGTCGCTCGGCGAGCCAGCGCAGGAAGCCGCGGTCGACCGCGTCGAGCATCGTCGCGGAGGGGGTCATGGTGTCACGCTCCGCTCAGGACCGGCCGTGGGCTGCGGCTCGAGCGCCACCCGGTGCGGCTGCCGCTGCTCGATCGCCCGCAGTCGCTCGTTGCGCCACGCGGCCGTCCACACCGCTGCGGCCACGGCTGCGAGCGTCACGACCGACGGGGAGAGCAGGGCCGCTGCCGGCCTGCGACCGCCCGCTGCGCGCCTCGGACGCCGCGGCTCCGCGGGCGGCCGCGGGGCGGGCGGCGGCTCCTCCGCGGCATGCCGCGGCTCGGCCGGTGCCTCGTCCGTCTTCGCCTCGGCGGGAATCCGGCCGCCGGGCGTCGTCGGCTGCCAGGCGTCCATGGCCGCCGCGCAAGGCAGGCTGGGAATGCGGGCGATGACCTCCATGGACGGCACTCACCTCGGCGACGTTCCGAATCTTTCGCCACACATCGTCGCGGCGATCGCCAGGCCTTGAACGGCCTCAGCCGCGGCCGGCGCCCCCGTCCATGCGGTCCCCGCCACCGCGGGGCGAGGGCGGCAAGCCCGTCCCAGGACACCTCCTCCGCCCAATCGCCTATGATGGGCGGCCGGCGGATTGTCCGACTGGGAAGGATTCACCGATGATGGTGAGGCTTCCTGCCTGGCTGGCTCCAGCAGGCTTCGCCCGCCGCCGATCCACCGTCCCTCAGCGCCCTGCATGCCCACCCCCAGCCCAGCCTCCCGCACCGCCTCCCTGCTCGACCTCCTGTCCAAGCGAATCGTCATCCTCGACGGGGCGATGGGGACGATGGTCCACGCCCTGGGCCTCGACGAGGCGGGCTTTCGCGGCGCCGCGTTCCGCGACCATCCGCGCGACCTGAAGAACTGCATCGACGTGCTGGTGCTTTCGCAGGGCGACGCGATCAGGAATATCCACGCCGCCTACCTGGAGGCGGGCGCCGACATCGTCGAGACCAACACGTTCGGTGCCACGAGCGTGTCCCTGGCCGACTTCGGCCTCGCGGATCGGGCCCGCGAGTTCAATCTTGCCGCCGCCCGACTCGCTCGCGAGGCGGCCGATGCAGCCACCGCCCGGACGCCCGACCGGCCCCGGTTCGTGGCGGGCTCCATCGGGCCGACCAACAAGCAGCTTTCCATCGCCGGCAACGTCGCCGATCCCGGCCACCGCGACGTCACGTTCGACCAGATGGTCGCCACCTATCGCGAGCAGGTAGAGGCCCTCGTCGAAGGCGGCGTCGACGTGCTCCTGGCCGAAACGGCCTTCGACACACTCGTGCTCAAGAGCTGTCTCTACGCCATCGAGCAGGTCTTCAGCGACACGGGCGTCAGGCTTCCGGTCATGGCCTCGTTCACCGTGTTCGAGGGGGGCCGCACCCTCTCCGCGCAGACGGTCGAGGCCTGCTGGACGAGCCTCGAACACTTCGATCTCCTGAGCATCGGCCTCAACTGCGCGCTCGGTGCCGAGAAGCTGCGGACACACTTGGCCGATCTGTCTCGGATCACGCCGCGGCTGGTGAGTTGCTATCCCAACGCCGGACTGCCCAACGCGCTGGGCGGCTTCGACGAAACCCCCGAGATGATGGCGGGCGTGCTCGGCGAGTTCGCCCGCGAGGGCTGGCTCAACGTCGTGGGGGGCTGCTGCGGCACGACGCCGGCCCACATCAAGGCCATCGCCGAGGCGGTGGGGAAGCACCCGCCGCGGAAGCCCGCGCCGCCGCCGCGCCGCTCACGGTATTCCGGCCTGGAAATGCTCGAGATCCGGCCGGAAAGCAGCTTCACCGTGATTGGCGAGCGGACCAACGTCACCGGATCGCGGGCCTTCGCCCGGCTCATCAAGGAGGAGCGCTACGAGGAGGCGCTGGGCGTCGCCCGGCAGCAGGTGGAGAACGGGGCGAACGTGATCGACGTCAACGTCGACGAGGGGATGCTCGATGGCCCGGCGGTGATGACGAAGTTCCTCACGCTCCTCTCCAGCGAGCCCGATGTCGCCCGCGTGCCGGTGATGGTCGACAGTTCACGGTTCGAGGTGCTCGAGGCGGGACTCAAGTGCCTGCAGGGGAAGGGGATCGTCAACTCCATCAGTCTCAAAGAGGGGGAGGAAGTGTTCCTCCGCCACGCCCGCGCGATCCGCCGCTACGGGGCCGCCGTGGTCGTCATGGCCTTCGACGAGGAGGGACAGGCCACGGACGTGGAGCGGCGGGTGAGAATCTGCCAGCGGGCCTACCGGCTGCTCACGGAGCAGGCGGGCTTTCCGCCCGAGGACATCATCTTCGACCCCAACATCCTCACGGTCGCCACCGGCATCGAGGAGCACAACCGCTACGCCCTGAACTTCATCGAGGCCACGCGTCGCATCAAGGAGTCGATGCCGCTGGTGAAGGTGTCGGGCGGCGTCAGCAACATCTCCTTCTCGTTCCGCGGCAACGAGGTCGTCCGCGAGGCGATGCACTCGGCGTTCCTCTACCACGCGATCCAGGCCGGCATGGAGATGGGGATCGTCAACGCGGGCCAGCTGGCCGTCTACCAGGACATCGACAAAGACCTGCTGGAACGGATCGAGGACGTTCTCTTCGACCGCCGCCCCGATGCGACCGACCGGCTCATCGAGTACGCCGAGACGGTGAAGCGGCGTGATCCGGCCGACACGGCGAAGGCCGACGCCTGGCGGAGCCTCGACGTCGAGGGCCGCCTGTCCCACGCGCTGGTCAAGGGGCTGGCCGACCACGTCGAGGAGGACATCGAGGATGCTCGGAAGCACTACTCCACTAGCCTGGAGATCATCGAAGGGCCGCTGATGCGCGGCATGCAGACCGTGGGCGACCTGTTCGGCGCCGGGAAGATGTTCCTGCCGCAAGTGGTGAAGAGCGCGCGTGTGATGAAGCGGGCGGTCAACCACCTCCTGCCCTACATGGAAGAGGAGCGCAAGGCGCAGGGCGCCGCGCAGACGAAGCGTGGCCGCGTGCTCATGGCGACCGTCAAGGGCGACGTGCACGACATCGGCAAGAACATCGTCGGCGTGGTGCTCGGCTGCAACGGCTACGAGGTGGTCGACCTCGGCGTGATGGTGCCCTGCGCGAAGATCATCGAGGAGGCGAAGTCCCAGCAGGTGGACATCGTGGGCTTGAGCGGCCTGATCACGCCGAGCCTCGACGAGATGGTGCAGGTGGCCCAGGAGTTCGAGCACGAGGGCCTGAAACTGCCCCTCCTGATCGGCGGCGCCACCACGTCGGCGCGGCACACGGCGGTGAAGATCGCGCCGAAGTACACGGGTGACGTCATCCACGTCAACGACGCCTCCCGTGCCGCCGGCGTCGTGGAAAAGCTGCTCAATCCCGCCAGCCGCGCCGCCTTCACCGACAGCAATCGGGCGGCCCAGCGACGCGACGTGGAGAACTTCCGGCAGCGGCAGCAGACGAAACTCGTGCCCTACGACGTCGCCTGCGCCCGCCGCTGGACGACCGACTGGGCGACCACCCTTATCGACACGCCGGAATTCCTCGGGGTCCGTCGGCTCGACGACGTGCCGCTGGCCGACCTGGTGCCGTTCATCGACTGGTCGCCGTTCTTCATGTCGTGGGAGCTGAAGGGCAGGTATCCGACCATCTTCGCCGATCCGGTGGTCGGCACCGAGGCCCGGAAGCTGTTCGACGACGCCCGACGGTTGCTCGACTCCATCACGGCCGACCGCTCGCTGCAGGCCCGCGGCGTGTACGCCTTCTTCGCGGCGAATTCCGTCGGCGACGACGTGGTGCTGTTCACCGACGACACGCGGGCGCAGGAACTCGGCCGGCTGCACACGCTCCGCCAGCAATGGGAGCGGAAGGGCCAGGACGTGTTCCACGCCCTGGCCGACTTCGTCGCGCCCCTGGAGAGTGGTCGCCGCGACTACCTCGGCGCGTTCGCCTGCACCGCCGGCCACGGGTGCGACGAACTCTGCCGCCGCTATGACCGGGAGCACGACGACTATTCATCGATCCTCGTGAAGGCGCTCGCCGACAGGCTGGCCGAGGCGTTCGCCGAGTGGCTCCACGCCCGGGTCCGCCGCGAGTGGGGCTACGGCCGGGCGGAAAGCCTCTCGGCCGAGGACCTGATCGAGGAGAAATACCGGGGCATCCGCCCGGCGCCCGGGTATCCGGCCTGCCCGGATCACACGGAAAAGCGGTCGATTTTCACCTGGCTCGACGCCGAACGGGCCGCGGGCATGTCTCTTACGGAAAGCTGCGCCATGTTTCCGGCCGCCAGCGTGAGCGGCCTCTACTTCGGCCACCCGGAAAGCCGATATTTCGCCGTGGACCGCATCACACGCGAGCAGGTGGAATCGTACGCCGCCCGCAAGGGGATGGCGGTCGCCGAGGTGGAGCGGTGGCTGTCGCCCAACCTCGGCTACGACCCGTAGCCGCAGGCACTGCCACATGACGTCGAGCGAGAAACCCGGTCGCCGCCCGCGCCGGGTGATCCTCGACGCCGGCCCCGCCGTGGAGGCCTCCGCCGGCCCCACCGGCGTCCTCGTGCAGCGGTTCCTGCACTACGTCCGCCACGAGCGGGCCCTCGCCGAGAACACGCAGGCGGCCTACGCCCGCGACCTGCGGGCCTTCTCCGACTGGCTGGGAGCGGGCCGGCCGGCCGACCTCACGGTGCGCGACCTGGGAGATTACCTGGCGACGCTTTCCCGGCGGGGCCTCGCCCGTGCCAGCGTGGCCCGCCAGGCCGCCACGCTGCGGACGTTCTTCTCGTTCCTGCAACTGGAGGGCGTGGTGCGGGAGAGTCCCGCCGAATTGCTCACGGCCGGCCGCCGGGACGACGCCATCCCCGGCACGCTCTCGCCCGCCCAGGTCGACCGGCTGCTGGCCAGCCCCGTGGCCGGCAGCTTCGCCGGCTCGCGCGACAAGGCGCTTCTGGAACTGCTCTACGCCACGGGCTGCCGCGCGTCGGAGGTGTCAGCACTGCGGCTGTCGGACGTGCATCTCGACGAGAGTTTCTGCACCTGCCGCGGCAAGGGCGACAAGGAGCGGGTCGTGCCGCTGGGACGCCGCGCGATCGCCGCGCTGCAGGCGTGGATCGACGGCCCGCGGGCGACGGCGGCGCGACCGGCCGCGGGGCCCGCGTGGGTCATCCTCTCGTCCCGGGGCAACCGGCTCTCGCGGATGAGGATCTGGGAGATCGTGCGGCATCACGCCGATGCCAGCGGCATCCCGCCCGACATCGGCCCCCACACACTGCGGCACAGCTTCGCGACCCACCTCGTGGCCGGCGGCGTCGACCTGCGACACGTCCAGGAAATGCTCGGACATGCCAGCATCGCCACGACGCAGCGCTACACCCACGTGGACGCCGGCCGCCTGCGGAGCGTGCACGAGCGATTCCACCCGCGCCGCTGACGCGACGGCTCAGCCGCCGCCCTTCGGCGGCGTGAACTTGATCTTCTTGATCAGTTCCACGATCTGGCCGTCCTGAAACGTCCCGGACACCGCCGAGATCGCCCGGACGACGTTGGCGTATTTCAGGGCGTAGTCGCAGTCGAATTCGACCTCCGTCTTGTCGGCCAGCGAATCCGGCCCGCGGGCATTCCCGACGAGCGACACGAGTTTGTTCTGCAGATCGTTGAAATCCGTGACCGGATTGCCGTTCATCGTGATGCCGGCCAGCCCCCCGTCGGGGCTGGCGGTCAGTTTCACCCGCACCGGCGGCACCTGCTGGTCGTCGACGACGTTGCTCGCCGATCGTCCCAACGGCATGCGGATGTCGAAGTCGCCCTCGGGCGCCACGATCTTCAGCGAGCACATGAAAAACGACATCAGCTGAAACACGACGTCGATCATCGGCGTCATGTTGATGTCGATCTTGTCGGAGAGCTGCGACTTTTTTCGTGCCATCGGATCACCGGCGCCGGGGCGCTACCGTCCCTCGTCGTACTTGGCCCGCAGGGCGAACCGCTCGAACCCCTTCTCCTGGCAGATCTTGATCACTTCCTGCACCTCGCCGGTCTTGGC
>JBIJCD010000195.1:0-6922 GCA_044344895.1 Pirellulales bacterium
AGTTTTTCTTCCAGCTCGTGTTCGCCGGAACGGCCGCGACGATCGTGTCCGGGGCGGTGGCCGAGCGGATCAAATACCACTCGTTCATCATCTTCAGCTTCGTGATGGCCCTGGTCATCTATCCCGTCACCGGGCACTGGGTGTGGGGCGGCGGATTCCTCGGCCAAAAGGGATTCTGGGACTTCGCCGGCTGCACCGCTGTTCACTCGGTCGGTGGCTGGGCCGCCCTTACCGGCGCCATGATCCTCGGTCCGCGGATCGGCAAGTACGGCGCCGACGGCAGGCCGCGGGCGTTGCCAGGCCATAACATGACGGCCGCCTTCATTGGCTGCCTCGTGCTCTGGTTTGGATGGTTCGGCTTTAATCCGGGCAGCACGATGGGCGTGGCCGGTGACGGCGGTGTCGCCGCAGCCCAGGTCGCCGTCAACACGAACTTCGCGGCGGCTGCGGCCACGCTCACCGCGACGTTGACGGCCTGGCTGCTGCTGGGGAAGCCCGACATCGGCATGACGCTCAACGGCTGTCTGGCCGGCCTGGTGGGGATCACCGCCAGTGCGGCCTACGTCACGCCGGCCGCGTCGGGCCTGATCGGTGCCATCGCGGGTGTGCTCGTCGTGTTTTCGGTCTTGTTCTTCGACAAGGTCGGCGTCGACGATCCGGTCGGTGCCACGAGCGTGCACCTCGTCTGCGGCATCTTCGGCACGCTCTGCGTGGGCCTGTTCACCGCGACCGACCTGTCGGGGTCCACGGCGGCCGGTCCGTTCGGAACGATGGCGGTGGGAGGTCCGAAGCAGGGGCTCCTCTACGGGGGAGGATTCGATCAGCTGTGGCTTCAGGTGCTGGGTGTGCTGGCAGTGGCGGCCTACGTGGTGCCCGTGTCGGCGATCGCCTGGCTGATCATCAAGTCGGTGGTCGGGCTTCGGGTCGCTCCGCAGGAGGAGATCGAAGGTCTCGACATCGGTGAGCACGGCAACGAGGCCTATCACGGCTTCGTGATGGCCCGCACCGAGTAACGTCCAGAAGGATGCCCCAACGGCTTGGGTGGGCACTCCGCCTAGCTCACCCAGGCCGGGGCATTCTTCGGGAGGGCCGATCGCGGGAGATGCTCTCGATCGTTGGCAGCTTGTGCCGACGGCTCGTCGGCCGTTACGATCGGAGCGTCCCGGAGGCCGGCCGTTGAAACTGATCATCGCCATCATCCAGCCCAACAAGCTGGAGAGCGTGAAGCAGGCACTCTCCGAGGTGGAGGTCTTCCGGCTCACCGTGCTGGACGTGCAGGGCTTCGGGCGGCAGCGGGGCCACGCGGAGACCTACCGCGGCCACGAGATCGCCGTGAACCTGCTCCGCAAGGTGCAGCTGCAGATCGCGGTCAACGACGCGTTCGTGGAGCCGACGATTGCGGCGATCGTGAAGGGTGGTCGGTCGGGCGAGCGGGGCGAGATCGGCGACGGCAAGATCTTCGTGCTGCCGCTCGACGAGTGCGTGCGGATCCGCACGGGAGAGCGGGGCGGCGAGGCGATCTGACGGCGTCGCTCCTCCAGCCGCCCCGGCCGACGCGAGTCGGCCGCGTCCTTCGGAGAGGCCGAGGCTCGTCAGGTCCGCTGCGGGTGCAGGCGGGGCTGCGAGCCGAGCGCCACCCGGTTGATCGCCGCCAGGAAGGCCTTGGCGGAGGCCTCGAGCGAGTCGGTTGAGACGCCGCGGCCGCGGTGCACCTGCCCGGCTCCGGCCGGATCGACCGCCTGCAGTTCCACCGTCACCTCGGCCTGCGCGTCCTTGCCGACCGTCACCGCCTGCACGCGGAAATCGCGGCAGGCCGTCTGGATGCCGGTGAGCTTTTCGATGGCCAGAAAGATGCCGTCGATCGGGCCGTCGCCGGCGGTCACCGTGACGCTCCGCGGCGCGCCGCTGTGGAGCACGCGGAGTTCCACCGTGGGCGTGGCGCCGCTGCCACAGCTGAGCGTGTAGCCCTCGTAGGTGAACTGCTCGGGCAGCGTCGCGAACTGCTGCTCGCAGAGGGCCGCGATATCGCCGTCGTAGATCTCCTTCTTGCGGTCGGCGAGCTCCTTGAACCGCTCGAACACCGTCTGCAATTGCTCGTTCGAGAGCTTGTAGCCCAGCGCCGCAGCCCGGTCGGCCAGCGCGGCCCGGCCGCTGTGCTTGCCGAGCACCAGGTCGGTCCGCTCGAGCCCCACGTCCTCGGGCCGCATGATCTCGTAGGTCCGCCGCTCCTTGAGCATGCCGTCCTGGTGGATGCCGGCCTCGTGCGCGAAGGCGTTGCGGCCCACGATCGCCTTGTTCCGCGGCACCTGGATGCCGGTGATGTTGGCGACGAGCCGGCTAGTGGGCACCAGCCGCTGGGTGACGACCCGCGTGTCGACGCCGTAGTAGTCGCGGCGGGTCCGCAGCGCCATCACCACCTCCTCCAGCGAGCAGTTGCCCGCCCGCTCGCCGATGCCATTGATGGTGCACTCCACCTGCCCGGCCCCGGCTTCGACGGCGGCCAGGCTGTTGGCGACCGCCAGGCCGAGGTCGTCGTGGCAGTGGGCGCTGATCACGGCGCGGTCGATGTTGGGCACGCGGCTGCGCAGGCTGGCGATGCAGTGGTGCATCTGCGTGGGGGTGGCGTAGCCGACGGTGTCGGGGATGTTGACCGTGGTCGCCCCGGCGTCGATCACCGCCTCCACCACGCGGCAGAGGAAGTCGATCTCCGTGCGGGCAGCATCCTCGGGGGAGAACTCGATGTCGTCGCAGAGGTTGCGGGCGCGGCGGACGCCCGCCACGGCCCGCGCCAGCACCTCGTCCTCGTTCATCCGCAGCTTGAACTCGCGGTGGATCGAGCTGGTGGCGAGGAAGACGTGGATGCGGGGGCGGGCCGCCTTGGCCAACGCCTCCCAGGCGCGGTCGATGTCGGCGTCGTTGCACCGCGCCAGGCCGCAGACGGTGGCGGCCGAGACCACCTGTGCGATGTTCGACACGCTGGCGAAGTCGCCCGGCGAGGCGATCGGAAAACCCGCCTCGATCACGTCGACGCCGAGCTGCACGAGGGCCTGGGCGATCTCGAGCTTCTCGGTGAGGTTCATGCTCGCTCCGGGCGACTGCTCTCCGTCGCGGAGCGTCGTGTCGAAGATGCGGATCGTGCGCGGTGCTGTCATGGCGGGCGGATGAGGGGCAGGGGCCCGGGCGAAACTGGGTGTCGCGGCCGATGCCGCGGAGCCCCTTATCGTACCGCAGGCCGGCCCGGGTGCGATCGTCCGCCCTGGGCATGCCGGCCGGCAGCCGAGTAAACTGTGTTCGAGAGGCATGGCCGGCCCACCCGACTGCCTGCGCGGTGCACCTGCCGCCCCGATTTCGAGAGGTCCGCCATGTCGTCGACCGTGTCTTCCGATGCTTCTGAATCGTCGGGTCAGCGGCATCCCCCGTTGCACCAGCAGGTTCAGCACGAGACTCGGCGACGGCATCGGCATGAATCGTCGGCGTCGGGCCTGGCCGCCCTCCGGCGGAGCCTGGGAGCCGCCGTGTTCCTGGCGGTCGGTGCCGGCCTGTGGTGGTGGCTGTCGACGCATCATTTCGCGGGCTCCGACGACCACGGCGGCCGGGGAGGGGACGGCGCGGCCGCGGCGGCAGCCGGCCGCGGCCCCGGTGCCGCGCCGGCCGTCGTTTCGCTGCCCGCGTCGTCCCAGGCTGCGGCAGGGATCGCCCTGGCCACCGTGGAAATACGTCCGCTCCGCGACCACATCACCGTGCCCGGCCGGCTGGACTACGACGCCCGCACCCGGCTCGACTACGCCTCGCCCGTGGACGGCATCGTGTCGCGGGTCTTCGTGCAGGTGCGGCAGCGGGTGGAGAAGGGGGCAGCCCTGGCCGAGCTTTCGAGTCCCGACGTGGGGGAGGCCCGCGACGAAGTCCGCCGTCGGGAGGACGATCGTGTGATCGCCAAGAAGGCGGCCGACTGGGCCACCACGATCGCCGACAACGTCGAGGCGCTGCTCGAGGCCTTGGCCTCGCACCCCCCGCTGGCCGACATCGAGCGGCAGTTCCAGGACCGCACCCTGGGCGCCTACCGCGAAAAGATCCTCGGCAGCTACTCGCGGCTGATCCTCGTGGAGAAGGTGATCGCCGGCACGAAGTCGCTGGGCGAGGGGGGCGTGCTGTCCGGCCGGATCGTGGAGGAGCGGGCCAGCAACCTCGAGGTGGCCAAGGCGAATTACATCGCCGCCTGCGAGGAGGCCCGGTTCCTCACCCGGCAGGAGCGCGACCGCGGCCGCGCGGCGCTCGAGCAGGCCGACCGGCTGGTGCAGATTTCACGGGAGCACCTGCGCACGCTCGTGGGAAGCCGGCTGGAGTCGGAGGGATCGGGCGACGACGAAGCCGAAAGTCCGGGCGATACCGGCTCGCTCAGTTCGATCGTCCTGCGGACCCCCTTCGACGGGCTGGTCGAGGACGTCTTCATCGCTCGGGGCGAGCGGGCCCGCGTGGGCGACAGGCTGTTCGTCGTGGCCGACACGAGCACGCTCTGGGTGCGGGCGCAGATCCACGAGCGGCAGTGGACCACGGTCGACGTGGAGGAGGGACAGGCGGTGCGGGTCGTGGTGCCCGGCGCCGAGGTGCACGACGCCAGCGCCCGCGTCAAGCACGTCGGGGCGACGGTCGAGGCTGATTCGCGGAGCGTGCCGCTGGTGGCCGAACTCGCCAACGACGACGCCCATTACAAGCCCGGCATGTTCGTCTGGGTCGACCTGCCGCAGGGCGCGGTCCGCGAGACGCTGGCGGTGCCGGCGGCGGCGGTCATGCGGCACGAGGGGAAGGCTTTTGTGTTCGTGCCCGACGGCGAGGGCCGGTTCCGGCGGGTCGACGTGAAGACCGGCGTCGAGAGCGGCGGATTCGTGGAGGTCAGCGCGGGCCTCGCGGCGGGGCAGCAGGTGGTGTCGCAGGG
Organism: Pirellulales bacterium; assembly: GCA_044344895.1. GTDB lineage: Bacteria > Planctomycetota > Planctomycetia > Pirellulales > UBA1268 > CAMCQY01. The sequence goes on from JBIJCD010000195.1 coordinate 4,934, forward strand.
CGCCTTCGTCCTCAAGAGCGAGCTGCTTCTCGAGAAGGAAGCGGCGTGACGCCGCGGCGGGCCGCGTTCGTCCGGGGAGTCGGCTGATGCTGTCGGGTGTCATCGAGTGGTCGCTCGCCAACCGGGCGCTGGTGATCGCGCTGTTCGTGCTCATGGCGATCGGCGGCCTGTTCGCCGCCACGCGGATCCCCGTCGACGCCGTGCCCGACCTCGTCAACGTGCAGGTGCAGGTCGTCACGGAAGCCGGCACCCTGCCGCCCCTGGAGGTGGAGCGGTCGGTCACGTACCCGGTGGAGCTGGCTGTGAGCGGCCTGCCCCACGTGGAGGAGATCCGCAGCATCTCCCGGCTGGGCATCTCGCTGGTGACGATCGTGTTCCGGGAAGGAACCGACATCTTTCTGGCCCGCCAGCTGGTGGCCGAGCGGCTGCCGGAGGCGAAGGCGGGCATCGCCGTGCCCGAGGCGGAGCCGAAGCTGGGCACGCTGAGCACGGCCCTCGGCGAGATCCTCCAGTTCGAGGTGAAGGGATCGAGCCAGAACCTCATGGACCTCCGCAGCGTGCTCGAGTGGGATATCGCGCCCGCGATGCGCGAGGTGTCGGGCGTGACCGACATCAACAGCCACGGCGGGTTTGCCAAGAGCTACGAGGTGCGTGTCGATCCGGACCGGCTGTCGGCGCAGGGGATCTCGCTCGGCGAGGTGCTGTCGGCCCTGGAGCGGAACAACGTCAGCACCGGCGGCGGCTACATCGTCAAGAACGGCGAGCAGCGGTTCATCCGCGGCCAGGCGCTCCTGCCGAGCGTCGCGGCCATCGAGCAGGTGGTGGTCCGGAGCCCGCCGGGGGGCGTGCCGGTGCTCATCCGCAACATCGGCGACGTCACCATCGCGCCGCTGGTGCGGCAGGGGGCCGCCACGCGGGACGGACGCGGCGAGGTGGTCACCGGCATGGTGATGATGGTCCGCGGCGAGAACAGCCGACGGGTGGTGGCGGCGGCGAAGGAGCGGCTGGAGGCGATCCGGGGCACGCTGCCGCCCGGCGTGGAGCTGGAGATCCTCTACGACCGCTCCGACCTCATCGCACGGACCCTCGACACGGTGCTCCACAACCTCGCCGAGGGCGGCTTGCTGGTGGTCGGCGTGCTGCTCATCCTGCTCGGCAACGTGCGGGCGGGACTGATCGTCTCCCTGGCGATCCCGCTGTCGATGCTGTTCGCGGCCAACCTGATGTGGGCCACCGGCATCTCCGCGAGCCTAATGAGCCTGGGCGCGATCGACTTCGGCCTGGTCGTGGACAGTTCGGTGATCATGGTGGAGAACTGCGTCCGGCGGCTCGGCCTGGCGGCGCCGACGCAGTCGAAACTCGCCGTCGTCCGCGATGCGGCGATCGAGGTCCGCGGGCCGACGATGTTCGGCGAACTGATCATCGCCATCGTCTACCTGCCGATCCTGTTCCTGGAGGGCACCGAGGGCAAGCTCTTCCGCCCGATGGCCCTCACGGTGTTGTTCGCACTGGCGGGCTCGCTGATCATCTCGCTCACGCTCATGCCGGTGCTGGCGGCGACGGTGCTTTCCCGTGAGGAGGAGCACGAGCCGCTCTTGATGCGGATGTTCCACCGGGTCTACCAGCCGCTCGCCCGGCTGGCCGTCCACCATCCGGTGTGGGTGTCGCTGTGCGCCGCCGGCCTGGTGGCGGCCACCATTCCCGTGGCTCTGAACCTGGGCGCGGAGTTCATGCCCCGGCTCGACGAGGGCGACCTGCTCATCGAGGTCAACCGGCTGCCAAGCGCGACGCTCGAGGATTCGGTGCCGCTCACCACGCGGATCGAGGAGACGCTCCGCGAGTATCCCGAGGTGCGGACCGTGTTCTGCAAGACGGGCCGGCCGGAGATCGCCAACGACATCATGGGTGTGCAGCAGACCGATGTCTGGGCGATGCTCAAGCCGCACCGGGAATGGCCCGCCGGCGTGACTCGCGACCAGCTCGTGGAGC
>JBIJCD010000496.1:0-2756 GCA_044344895.1 Pirellulales bacterium
TCGCCTGGTCGTATTTCCACCTGTCGTCTTCGATCTGGGCGAGATTCGCCTTCGCATCGTATCTGATTTGGCGGATGCGTCCCGACATCGTCGTTCCCTACGCGCTGTCGTGCATGCAGCTGCGACTCAACCTGTCGCTGGCGGGCGTCGGTTTCGACTCCGGCCTCGAGGACGTGTATGCGAACCTCACGGGCTTCGAGTCGTATGCATTCTCGGTCCCGCCCGTGCTGCTGGCGGTGCGCACCGTGATCGCGATGTTCGATGCGAGGGTGAATCGCGCCGCCTTTCCCATGGGGATCGGCCTCGCTTGGCTGGCCGCCGGAGTGCTCGTGGTGGCCGGAGCGATCTACGCCAAGTCGAACGGCTTCGGCTGGACCGCCTCGATGCGGATGTACGCGATCGTGGGCAGCGCGCTCTATGGAATCCTGATGCCGCGGCTGAACGGCCGAGAGATCGCTCGGCTCGGCGGCAGCCTGGCCCTGCTGGGGGCGTTGCTGGCATTCTGCGCGCTGTACCGGATCTATAGCTCGCAGCTGCTGTTTCTGCTGGCGCCGGTGGCGGCCGTCTGGGGGGTGAACGGGCTGCTGGGCTGGCGCAAGCCGGTCGTCTCCGCCGTGGTGCTCACGGTGAGCGGGTCGTTTTCCCTCCTCTGTTCCACGTTCATGCTCATGCTGACCTGGCTGTGGTGCGCCGCGGCCGGCGTCGTCGAGCAGGCAGCCAAAGGGACAAGGCAGGCCCCGTACAAGCGGCTGCACGCATTCATCTTCACGTCATTCCTGTGCTGCGTCAGCGTGTTTGCCATGGGATTCGTGAGGCACGTGGAGGACAAGGCGGATGGCGACGAGTCGTTCATCGGCCGCCTGGAGGGGAAGCTCTACAAGGACCGTGGTCCGCTGTGGGTGGGATTCGTCCGCAGCATGTACGAGGAACCCAGTTTCCTGCCCGTGCCGGGTCGAGCCTTCATGATCCGGTCGTTCGGCAAGGACACCCTGTGGCGAAACGGTCCGCACAACATGATCCTCGAGCTGCTGCGGCAGATGGGGCTCTTCGTGGGCCCGATCTGCGTCGCGGTGCTGGCCAGTCTGGTGGTGCGGCTCACCCGCGTGATCGCCTACGATTCGAATCCCGGTGCCCGCGCGATCGCCACCGGGGCGATCTCGGCGATCATGGTCGGGGGCGTCACGCTGCCGTTCATCCTGGCCGACCGTCAGGGTGAGATTCTTCTCATGGCTGCGGGTCTCGTCGTGACCAGCTGCTGGCGGGGCCGCGGCGCGATGCCGCTCGAACCGCGGCCATGATCGATGCCACGGGCTTGCAACGGATCGTCTGGCTGGGGCCGATCCAGCCGGAGGGACGGATGCCGCGGAGCGCGGCGGCGTCGCCGGCGGCCGTCCGCTGGAGCGAAGGCTTCGTCGGCGGCCTCGACGCCAACGGCGTCTCCTGCCGGATGGTCGGCCACGAGCCGACGCGGGCGTGGCCCTGGGGGCCGCTGCGGCCGCGGCCGCACGCCGCGAGGGATGGCGGACGGACGAGTGGCCTGGCGTATACGAACGTCCCGGGTATTCGGGGGCCGAGCCTCGACAAGGCCTATGCCGCCGCCGTGCGGCGGCAGATCGACGAATTCGCGCCCGATCTGGTCGTGACCTACAACGCCGAACCCTTCCATGCCGGTGCCGTCGCGGCCGCAGCCGGGGCGGGAGTGCCCTGGATTCCGATCGTTCTCGACGCGCCCGATCCGGATGCCTCGTGGGGCAACATTGCCGACCTTGTGCGGGGAGCCTGCGGCGTGGTCTTCCTGTCACACTGGGCGAGCGTCAACTGCCCGTGGCCGGGCAGCCTTCACCTCGACGGCGGGATCGTGCCGCAGCCGGCTGCTGATGCGACCGACCCGGTCGCGCCGGTGGTGCTCTACACCGGGGCGAAGGGGCCCTGGGCCGGGCTCGACCTGCTGCTCGATGCCTGGCGTGAGGTGCGACGGTCCGACGCCCGCCTCTGGGTGTGCGGGCAGGGGCGGCACGATCGGCTGCGGACCATGGCGGCGGCCGATGCCCGGATCACCGATTTCGGCATGGTCGAGGAGACCCGGCTGCGGCAGCTGCGGGATCAGGCGACGGTGCTGGTCAACCCGCGGTCGCCCAGCTACCCGGGGAACCTGATGAACTTCCCGTCGAAACTGCTCGACTATCTCGGCACGGGCAAGCCGGTGGTGACCACCCGCACGGCCGGACTGGCGCCGGAGTACGACCGGGTGCTCGTCTTCGCGGAGCCCGCCGAGCCCGCGTCGCTGGCGGCGGCCATCGATGCCGTGCTGCAATGGACACCCGAGCAGCGTGCCGCTCATCGCCGCCATGTCGAGCGGTTCGCGGCGGAACACGGGGACTGGCGGCGGGCGGCCGCTGCGTTTCTCTCGTGGGCCTCGCGCCGGCTGGAGGGGGCGGCACCGCCGCGGGCCGGTGCGGTGGTCTCGAAGATCGCAGGTCAATCGTGAGTGCCGCGGCAGCGAGGCTGCAGGTGTGTCACGTCACGACCGCGGGCGGGGCGGCGGCGGCGGGGGTGTTTTCGTCGGTCCGCGGTCTCCTTGCGCACCTGGGCCGGCGCGGCCGGCTCGACGTGGAACTGCTGCACGCCGTTCCCGCGGCTGGGGTGGCCGAGGACTGGTCCATCCCCAACGTGACGAGACGACCATGGACCATCCGCGGCCCGGCGTTCTTCTGCTACGGTCGCATCCTGTCGTCGCTATTGCCCCAGCGGCCGTC
>JBIJCD010000354.1:0-4153 GCA_044344895.1 Pirellulales bacterium
TCATGCACCAGCACGGGCTGTGGCAGTATCCCTCGATCGCCTGCGCCGACCGGCAGCGGCGGCACGGAGGCCGGCGGGTCGTGAGTCCCCACGGCATGCTGCATCCCTGGGCCCTCCACGTGCGGCCGCAGAGGAAGCGGGCGGCGTGGACGGCCTACGAGAGGCGGTCGGCCTCGACGGCCGACGTGTTCCATGCGACGGCCGCGACGGAGGCCGGCTACATCCGCGACCGCGGTCTGCGTCAGCCGATCGCCCTGATTCCCCACGGCGTCGATGTGCCGGCGGAGCCACCGCACGCCGTTCGGAAAGAGTGCCGCACGGCCCTGTTCCTGTCGCGGCTGCATCCGGGCAAGCGGGTCGAGGATCTGCTCACGGCATGGGGACGGGTGAGGCCGCCGTCGTGGAATCTCGTGATCGCCGGGCCGGATCATGCCGGGCACCGGTCCGTGCTCGAGTCGCTCGCGGGCCACATCGGCCTCGGCGCCGGCGTCCGTTTCGTCGGTCCAGCGCATGGCGATTCGAAGGAGCGTCTATTTCGCGACGCCGATCTCTTCGTCCTCCCTTCGCTCTCGGAAAACTTCGGGCTCGTGGTGGCTGAGTCGCTCGCGCGAGGCGTGCCCGTCATCACCACGACGGGCACGCCCTGGCCCGAATTGCCGGCCCGGGGATGTGGCTGGTGGATTCCCGCCGGTCACGAGCCGCTGACTGCCGCCCTCGGCGAGGCCGTGGCGATGGATCCCGCTGCGCTCTCCGCCATGGGACGACGGGGCTGGGACTACGCGCGGTCCGAGCTCACCTGGGACCGGGTAGCGCTGCAGTACGAGGCGCTGTATGGCTGGCTGGCCGGCGGCGGCACCCGCCCCCCGTTCGTGGAGATCTGACGCGATGGCACGCGACACGCTCGAGCCGGCGGCAGGCGAGCACGGGCCGTCGGCTCCGCAGGCCGCTCCGCCGGCGTTGGACCGCCGCGGCGGCGTCGCCGGCTTCTTGGGGCCGGCATGCTTCTGGATCTATCTCACCGCCCTCACCGTGGCCACCCATGTTCCGCGGGTGAGTCCGTCTTCCCTCGAGATGGTCGAGAAGGTCAGCCCGCTCCAGCCCGACAAGACGATGCACCTGGTCGCCTACGGTGTGCTTGGCGCGCTGGCCGGAGCGGCTTTCGCCACGCGGATGTCGCCGGCGGCCATCGTGCGCCTGTTCGTGGCGCTGGCATGCTGGGGCTTCGTCGACGAACTCACGCAGCCGCTCTTCGGCCGGGGCGCCGACGTCTTGGATTGGTGTTACGACGTCTTGGGGCTGGCCATCGGACTTTCATCGGCCGTGGCCTTGGGCCGCTGGTGGGCGGCCGGCCGCCGAGCGGCTGGCTCAAGTGCGGGCATGGCAAGGTCGGCACCGTGAGCGGCTGGACCAGGCTGACCGACCTGCTACGCCGCCGCACGGCCTCGACTGCGTTCATCCCACAGATCGACGGCCTGCGGTTCTACGCCGTGCTGGCGGTGCTCCTGTTCCACTGCTCCGGGTACCTGTCGACGCCGGCCCGCAATCCTGGGGCGGCCGACGCGGCAGCCACCTGGATCGCGGGCCTGTCCAGGTCGGGTCACTGCGGCGTCGAGCTGTTTTTCGTGATCAGCGGATTCGTGCTGGGCTTGCCGTTCGCCCGGGCGGCGGCCGCGGTCGGGCCAGGGGTGAGCCTGCGTCGCTACTTCCTGCGCCGCGTGACGCGGCTCGAACCGCCCTACATCATCAACCTGCTGGTCATCTCGGCGGTGCTGCTGGCCCTTGGCAGGGAGACGCTCGCAGCCCTCGCGCCGCACCTCCTGGCGAGCCTGGCCTACTGCCACAACCTGGTCTACGGCCGGAGCAGCACCATCAATTTCGTCGCCTGGTCGCTCGAGATCGAGGTGCAGTTCTACATCCTCGCGCCGCTGCTGGCCCGGGTCTTCTCGCTGCGGACGCCGGGTGCCAGGGCTCTGACGCTCGGAGCCGGCGTGGCGCTCGCTTCGACGCTCGCCTGTCACCTGACGCTGACCGAAGGCATCCCGCAGCCGTGGAAGCTCACGCTCGCCTGTTACCTGCAGTATTTCCTCGTGGGATTCGCCCTGGCCGATTGGTATGCCCGCGGCGGCGACCGCGGCGACCGCAGTCTGCTGGCCGACGCCCTGGCGATCCCTTGCATCGCCGCCGTGCCGTTGCTCGAGCAGCACCCGGTGGCCCGCGGCTACCTGTTGCCGCTCGCCTGCGGCGGCCTCTGCCTGTCGGCGCTGCACGGCCGGCACCATTCCCGGCTGATGGCGGTGCCGACACTCGTGGTCATCGGTGGGATGTGCTACACGATCTACCTCTATCATCCGTTCATCAAGTCGGCGATCGGTCCGCTGGTCGTGCGGATGGCGGCGGCCGACCTGCCGGCACCCGTACTCGTGTTCATGCAACTCGCCGCCTTCATCACGGCGATCGTCGTCGTGTGCGTGCCGCTGTTCCTCTGCTTCGAGAAGCCCTTCATGGCAGTTGGCGTTCGCCGCACGCCCCGCCCGGATCCCCATGCCGCCGCATCCTCGTGAAGCCGTGACCGGCCTGCCGGCGCCGGGTGCCGTCGCGGTCACGGTGCTGATCGCGGCCCGCAACGAGGCCGCCAACATCGCCCGTTGCGTGGCTTCCGCGGCACCGGCCCGGCGGATCATCGTCATCGACTCGCACTCGGCCGATGACACGGCCGCGCTCGCGGTCGCGAGCGGCGCGGAGGTGCACCAGTTCCGCTACGAAGGGGGAAGTCTCAAGAAGCGTCAGTGGGCGCTCGACACGCTCTCCTTCGACACCGACTGGGTGTTCCTGCTGGATGCGGACGAGCAGATGACGCCCACGCTGTGGCGCGAGGTCGAGGCGGTGCTCGCCGGACCGGCCGGGCACCGGGGATACTTCTGCCGCAAGGGCTTCCACTTCCTGGGCCAGCGATTCCGTTTTGGCGGTTTCTCGTTCGACGCCGTGCTGCTGATCGACCGGCGGCACGCGAAGTTCGAACGGCTGGCCTACGACCCCGACGACCGGCTCGACATGGAGGTGCACGAGCGGATCATCGTCGATGGCACGATCGGCAGACTGGCCGCGCCGGTGATCCACGACGACTTCAAGAATCTCGAGGCATACCTCGCCCGGCACAACGCCTATTCCACCTGGGAGGCGCGGATGCGGCATAGGTTCCTGCAGACCGGAAAGTGGGGGCAGGAGCGGGTGCAGGCGAGGCTCTTTGGCAATGCTCAGGAACGGCGCCGCTTTCTCAAGTATGTGGCGGTGCGGGTGCCCGGAGAGCCACTGCTGTGGTTCCTCTACCACTACGTCTTCAGGGGCGGCTTCCTGGAGGGACGCCGCGGCTTCATCGCCAGCCGCATCCGTGCCAACTACATCGCCGACGTGCGGGCGAAGATGTACGAGCTGTCGTTGCCGCGACGAGATGGCTGAAATCCACCCCCTAACTCGCGCAGCGGCGGACGAGACGTCCTCCGCGCTCCAGCCCGACCCGACCATCCCGGGCGCCGCGAGCCGCCATGTGCCGGCGCTCGACGGGCTGCGGGGCCTGGCGATCCTCGGAGTGATGCTGTTCCACTGCGGCATCCTGCTGCGCTGGGAGCATCCGGTGAATGCCTGGCTGTCCGGCGTGCCGCGGGTCGGCTGGCTGGGCGTCGACGTATTCTTCGTCCTGTCGGGATTCCTGATCACCGGCATCCTGCTCGATACCCGGTCCGGCCCGCGATATTTCCTCAATTTTTACGCCCGGCGGATCCTCCGCATCATGCCGGTCTACTACCTCCTGCTGGCGATCGTGTTCTTCGTGCTGCCGAGGTTCGCGCCGTTCGAGAGCGAGGGTCTGCGGACCATGCAGGCTCGACAGGCCTGGCTGTGGACGCACCTGACGAACCTGGGGTTCGTCTATCACCGCAGGGCGTGGGCGATGGCGGACTGGCTCGACCTCACCCACCTCTGGTCGCTCGCCGTCGAGGAGCAGTTCTACCTGGTGTGGCCACTGGTCGTGTACGCGCTCGGGCCGCGGCGGCTGCGGATCGCCTGTCTGGTGTGCATCGTCGGCTCGCTCGCCCTGCGGATCGGGCTGTGGCTGGCCGACCAGCGGCCTGGGGCGATCTACTTCCCCACGCCCTGC
>JBIJCD010000196.1:0-6918 GCA_044344895.1 Pirellulales bacterium
CTGGAGCGACGACCTGGCAAACCTGGAGACGGAGGCGAGGGGTCGGCGAACGCTCGAGGAGCTTTGGGCCGCCTCGGCCCACGCGACGAGACTTTTGCCGCCCCGAAGCCGTCGCTCCACCAAACGGTGATGCGCACTAGCCGGCCGCGCGTGTCGGCATGCGGACTCGACGCAACAGTGGCACCGTGGCCAGCCGGAGCAGGCTCGACGCGGCGAAGACCGCGAAATAGGCCCGGCTGTCTTCGCCCAGGGTCCGCAGCAACAGGCCGCCAGCTGTCGCGCCGGCGACCGTCGCGATCGCGAGCCCGAGATTGTAGATCGTGATGACGCCGGTGCGATCCCGCTGCGGGACGGCGTCGAAGAACAAGAGTGCGACGGCGAGTTCCCAGGCGGCCCAGCAGCTGCCGGCGAGCACCTGCACGGCGACGAGATACGGGACGTCGGCCGAGGCCAGCCAGAGCAGCGACAGAGGAATGACCGACAAGCCTCCCAGCCACAGCAGGCCCAGCGAGCCGATCCGTGAGCCGAGCCGTCCCAGCGCCGGCAGGATCAGGGCCTTGGCGAGAAAGCTCGTGGCCACCACCAGCATGAAAGCGTGGTAGGAGAAGCCTCGCTCGCGGAGCATGTAGGGCGTGAAGTACGGGGCGGAAAACTGTGCGGTGAACACGAGCGCCCAGAGATATGTCACCAGCGGCCCCGACGGCGAGGACGCCAGGCGACGCAGCGTGCCGCCCAACGCCGCGACCCGGCCCGCGGCGGCCGCCGGTTCCTCCCGTCGCGCGACGTCGCGGCTGGGGGACGGCCGGTCGAGTTCCCGGCAGTGCGCGAGCATCATGGTGGAGACCGCGCGGCACAGCCCGGCGGCGATGAACAGGCCGGCAAACGCCAGGAGCGTCACCCCCCTGCCCTCGCCCCACTGCAGAATGAGGCCTCCGAGCACGAACCCCACGAACACACCGAACTGGCCGAGCCGGTTGCGGTTGGCGAAGTAGGCCGTCCGCATGCCCTCCGGGATCAGCGTGCCCATCCAAGCGTTCCAGGCGGGTGCTCCCGCCATGCCGGCTGCCCAATACACCGCCGCGGCCACCAGCAGTTCGGTCAGCGAGGCGCTGCCGCGGATCGCCCAGGCGGCGAACGGAATGAAGCTCAGCGCCTGCACGCTCGTGCAGGCGATCACCCAGCCACGGTTGGTGCCCATGCGGGCTACCGCCAGCGGCGTGACCAGCTGAAACACTGCGCCGGCCAGCACGGGAACGCTGGCCATCATGCCCGCCGCCACGGGCCCGAGCCCGAGGGCCAGCGCGAAGGCGGGAATGTAGGTTTCCCCGCAGCCCACCATCAGGCTGAAGGCCGCGGCATCGGCTGCGGAGACCCACAGATCGCGGCGCAGGCCCGCCCGGGGCACGATGCTACGGGGGCGGGAACGGGTGGGAGGGTGGTCGGTCAAGGGCCTGGGTCTACGATAACGGAGGGCGTCGGGAACCGCGCCGCGACGCGTCCCGTTTATACTGCCGCCCGCCGGAAACGTCCGAGCCCGCGGTCGAAATGCCGCGATGGCGACGGGCGCGGCCGAGCGGACCGACACGCAAACCAACGGGAAGGAAGGTCGCGATGAAGGCTCTGGTGACGGGTGCGACTGGATTCGTGGGGCCGCGGTTGCTGCGGCTGCTCGACCGCCCGGTCGTGCTGTCGCGGAATCCCGACCGCGCCCGATCAGCGATCGGCATGCTGGCGGGGAGCATCGTCCGCTGGGATCCGATGCAAGGCCCTCCGCCTCAGGAGGCGTTCGAGGGCGTCGACGTCGTCATGCACCTCGCCGGCGAATCGGTGGCAGAGGGCCGTTGGACGGCCGCGCAGAAGGCACGGATTCGCGATAGCCGGGTGACCGGCACCCGGCATCTGGTGCAAGGCATCGCCCAGGCGGCGGTGCGGCCACGGACGCTCGTCTCGGCGTCGGCCGTCGGCTACTACGGCGATCGCGGCGAGGAAGAACTGACTGAGTCGGCGGCGCCGGGCCGTGACTTCCTCGCCGATGTCTGCGTGGCCTGGGAGCAGGAGGCGCTGGCGGCGACGCAGCATGGCGTCCGCGTGGTCACCGCCCGGACGGGCATCGTGCTGGGGGCCGGCGGTGGTGCGCTGGCCAAGATGCTCACCCCGTTCAAGCTGGGGGGCGGCGGGCCGCTGGGCAGCGGCCGGCAATGGATGCCCTGGATCCACGTGGCCGATCTGGCGAGGCTCTACATGCACGCCGCGGAGACGATGTCGATCTCCGGGCCAATGAACGCTGTCGCCCCGCACCCGGTCCGCAACAGCGAGTTCACGAAGGCGTTGGCGAGGCAGCTGCACCGCCCGGCCTTCCTGCCGGCTCCCTACTTCGGCCTGCGGCTCTTGTTCGGCGAGTTCGCCCAGGTGCTGTTCGCGTCGCAGCGGGTGATTCCGCAGGTCGCGGCCGACACCGGCTTCGTGTTTCAGTATCCCGACATCGCCGCGGCGCTCCGCGAGATCCTCGCGCCCGCGGCGTGACGACCGCCTTGTCGCGCGGGCGACACCCTCGACGGCCCGTCGCTCAGCCGGCTGCCGGGTGGTCGGCCGCAGCGCGGCCGAGCCGGTCGGTCACGGGCAGCCAGTCTTCGGTGTCCGGTGGGGCGTCGACGACGATGGCGTCGAGGCTGCGGCGATCGACGGCGTGCAGCGTCGCGTAGAGACTCGTGGCGAAGGCCGTCGGCTCCGCCGGCATGGGCACGACCAGCAGGTCCCGCGATGCGGCCAGGGATCGCACCGTGGCATCGCCGCCGCGGGTCGTGAGCCAGCCGACCCGTTTGCCTGACTGCAGCAGCGCCTGCACCCGCTCGGCAGCCACCGCCGACACCTCCAGGGGCGTGCGCGGGGAGTAGTGCCGCGGCTGCCGACCTGGCGAGCGGGCCGGCGTGGAGCCCGCGTCGTGTCCGGCGGTGTCGTCGACGACCGGGCCGCCGAGCACCGCCTCGAGGTCGCGGCGGGAGATCGGGCCGGGACGCAGGATTCGTGGCGGCTCCGTCGTGCAGTCGACCACGGTCGATTCGATGCCGCGGCCGCAGGGCCCGCCGTCGAGGATCAGGTCGACCCGGCCGCCGAGGCCCTCCAGCACGTGGCCCGCCGTCGTCGGCGAGAGCTGCATCGACCGGTTGGCGCTGGGGGCGGCCAGCGGGCGTCCCAGCTTCTCGATCAGCCGTCGAGCGAGCGGGTGTTCCGGGCAGCGGAGCGCCACCGTCGGGCCGCCGGCGGTCACTGCCGCCGGCACCCTCCGCCCGCAGGGCACGATCACCGTCACCGGCCCAGGCCACAGCGCGGCGGTGATCCGTTCTGCCGCGGCCGGCCACGAGGCGGCCAGCGTTCGCGCCATCGATCCATCGGCCACATGCACGATCAGAGGGTTGGTCGCCGGCCTGCCCTTCGCCGTGAAGATGCGGTCGACCGCGTCGGCATCGACCGCGCAGGCGGCGAGGCCGTAGACCGTCTCCGTGGGAATCGCCACGAGTCCGCCCTCGGCGAGCAGGGCCGCGGCACGGTCGAGCGCCTCCTCGGTGCGGGCCGGCGGAACCGCTAGCCCGGCTGGCCAGCTGATCGGCAGGATGTCGGGAAGCGGGCGGGCCATGGTCACAGGTTGCAACGCCGCGGAAGGCAGAGCAAGATGCATGAATCGCGGTGCAGGATTCCCACTCCGTTCCGCCCGCGCTGCCCTCCCGCGACGGAATCGCCCCCGTGGACGACACGAGCCAGCCCCACCGCCAGGCGCCCTCCAGCCCCGCCCGGGTCGGCATCGTGATGGGCAGCCGCTCCGACTGGGCCACGCTCGAGCGGGCTGCGGAGACGCTCGGGCAGTTTGGTGTGCCGCACGAGTGCGAGATCGTGTCGGCCCACCGCACGCCAGACAAGCTGGCCGCCTATGCACAGTCCGCGGCGGGGCGTGGCCTGCGGGTGATCATCGCCGGCGCCGGCGGCGCGGCTCACCTGCCCGGGATGATCGCGGCGCAGACGCACCTGCCGGTCCTGGGCGTGCCGGTGGAGTCGAGCATGCTGCGGGGCGTGGACTCCCTGCTCTCCATCGTGCAGATGCCGGCAGGCATTCCCGTGGGGACGCTCGCCATCGGGCCGGCCGGCGCGGCGAATGCGGCGCTGCTGGCCGTCGCCATCCTGGCGATCGAGGACGCGGCCCTGCGCGACAGGCTCGTCGCCTACCGCGCGGCGCAGACGCAGCGGGTGCTCGCCGAGCGGCTGGATACGGAAGGCTCCGCGGGGGCGGATCACCGCGGCCGCACATGAGCGGGCCGGTTCTGGAGCCCGGTGCGACGCTCGGCGTGATGGGTGGCGGCCAGCTCGGCGCGATGTTCGCCATGGCCGCCAAGCGGATGGGATACCGCGTGGAGGCGATCTCGGACGTGGCCGACTGTCCGGCCGTGCATCACTGCGACCGCGTCCACGTGCTTTCGTACGACGACGCGGCGGGCCTTGCGGCGGCTGCTCGGAACCTCGACGTGGTGACGTTCGAGTTCGAGAACGTGCCGGCGGCGGCAGCGCGGGCGCTGGCAGCCGTCGTGCCGGTGCGGCCAGCGCCCGACGTGCTCTTCACCACGCAGGACAGGGGCCGCGAGAAGGCGTTCCTGACGCACCACGGCTTCGCCTGCGCACCGCACCGTGTGGTGCGGTCGCGAGCCGACCTCGACGCGGCGGTCGCGGCCCTCGGGCTGCCGGCCGTGCTGAAGACGGCCGCCTTCGGCTACGACGGCAAGGGGCAGAGGAAGCTCGACGCGGGTGCCGGTCCCGCGGACATCGACGCCGCCTGGACCGCCCTGGGTGGAGGCGGATCGGTCGAACTGGTCGCGGAGGGGTGGATCGACTTCGATTGCGAGATCTCGGTCGTGGCCGCCCGGGGCCTCGACGGCGGTGTGGCGGTGTTCGCGCCGACCCGCAACGACCATGCCCGGCACATCCTCGACGTCTCCTCGGCGCCGGCGGGCCTGCCCGAGACGGTGCTGTCAGAGGCTCGGCGGCTGGCTGCGGCCGTGCTCGAGGCGCTCGGCGTGGTCGGCGTGGCCTGCGTGGAGTTCTTCGTCACGCGGGACGGTCGGGTGCTCGTCAACGAGATCGCACCAAGGCCGCACAACTCCGGTCACCTCACGATCGCGGCCTGTGAGACCTCGCAGTTCGAGCAGCAAGTGCGGGCCATCTGCGGCCTGCCACTGGGGTCGACGCGGCAGCTGGCGGCCGCGGCGATGGCGAACATCCTCGGCGATTGCTGGGAGCGTGCCGGCGGCAACCCCGACTGGCCGGCGGCGCTCGCGGTGCCCGGGGTGAGCCTACTGCTCTACGGCAAGAGCGAGCCGCGGCCCGGCCGGAAGATGGGGCATCTCACGGCGCTGGCCGGTTCGGCCGAGGAAGCGATCGCCGCCGTGCTGCGGGCCCGCGAGCTCGCCTGCCGCTCGGCAGCTGCACGCTGAAGCGAGCGTGCGGTCGGGTTACGCCGGCTGGAGCACGACCTTCACCAGGCCCGGCTCGCGGTGGTGCAGCCGGTCGAACCAGGTTGGCCCCTCCGCCAGGGGCGCGACCCGGCTCACGAATCCCGACAGGTCGACCCGGCCCTCGGCCACGAGCTGGATCGCCTCCGGGTAGCATCCCGCGGAGGCGCAGGAGCCCTGCAGCCGCAGCTGCCGGGTCACGACCGCCTGCAGCGGCAGCTCGATCGTGGGGGAGACGTTGCCCACCAGCACGACCGTTCCGCCCCGTGTCGCCGCCGCCACCGCCGTCTGCACGGCGGCCGTGTTGCCCACCGCCTCGATCACGAGGTCGGCCCCGTCGGTGTCGGCGGAGGAGGTGCCCCAGGCGGCGGCCCGCTGTCCGGCGTCGGCGGCTGCGGCGAACGTCTCCGTGGCTCCCAGCCGCCGCGCCGCCGCGAGCCGCGGCTCGTCGAGGTCGATGGCCGCAATCCGCCGCACGCCCTTGGCCTTGAGGGATGCCGTCACCGCCAGGCCGATGGTGCCGCAGCCGACGACCACCGCCGAGCGGGTGTCGGGGCCGGCTGCGCCGAGCCGCACCGCGTGCAGCGCGATCGTGAGTGGCTCGAGGAGCGCGGCCGACACGAAGTCGACCGAGTCGGGAATCGGGTAGACCACGCGGCGCGGCACGACGACATATTCGGCGAAGCAGCCGTGCCGGCGGTAGGTGCCGCACGACACGCCGAGCACCTGCCGCTGCGTACAGAGGTTTTCGCAGCCGGCGCGGCAGTGCTCGCAGCCGCCGCAGAAGATCGTGGAGTCGATGGCGACGCGGGTGCCGACGGCGATGTCGGAAACGCCGGCTCCCGTCAGGTCGACCGTGCCCGAAGCCTCGTGCCCCATCACCAGGGGCGGGATCCGGCGGCCCGTCGAGCCGGTGAATCCATGTACGTCGCTGCCGCAGATGCCGCAGGCGGCGATGCGGACGCGGACCTCGCCGGGACCCGGCGTGGGATCGTCGACGTCGGCGATGGCGAGGCTGCCGGGCGTGGTGAGCAGGAGGGCCTTCATGCGGGTGCGTTCCTCGGGTTGAATCCGGAGACCGGGCTCGGATCTGTGGAGCGGCCAGTAGACGGTTCCGCGGGCCGCGTGGTCAACGCAGCCGCTTCGGCCAACGCTGGGGAAGCACCGCCGCGGCTCACTGCGGGGCGAGCGGCCGTCCGCGCCACGACGTCTTGAGGCCGAGAAGGCGGCGGGCCAGCGCGTACCACTGGATGGCGAGGAAGACCGCGATGCCGAGCGGGTGGGCGAAGGCACTACCCAGGCTCTGGCGGAAGCGGACGACCTCCAGCATTCGCGGCAGGAATGCCAGCATGGTGCCGAGCACGGCCGCGACGATCGCGCCCGCCGGCCAGCCCCTCCAGCCCGAGGCGACGCCCGCCGCGAC
>JBIJCD010000332.1:0-4402 GCA_044344895.1 Pirellulales bacterium
CGGGCCGGCTTCCGCGAGGCGTTCCTCAACACGAAGCCCGTGCTGCTCGAGCCGATCATGAAGATGGAGGTGGAGGTGCCCGCCGACTTCCAGGGCTCCGTGACCGGCGAGCTCAACAAGCGTCGGGGGCTGATCGTCTCCACCGAGACCGTCGGCAACTCGTCCACGATCATCGCGGAGGTGCCGCTGGCCGAGACCTTCGGCTACTCGACCGACCTGCGGAGCATGACGCAGGGGCAAGGCGTGTTCACGATGGAATTCTCGAAGTACCGGCCCACGCCGGGCAACATCCAGAAGGAGATCGTGGAAGAGCGGAAGAAGGCGGAACTCGCGGCGGCCAAATAGTCGGGCGCCGCGGGTATCGGGTGAGCGACCCGCACGGATGGGCGGCTCTGCGGCCCTACCGCTCGAATTCGCACGCGATCGCGTCCCACAACGCGATCCGCGATTCCAGGCAGTCGCGCGCCGTGCGCGAGGACTCGGCCCATGCGGCCGGATCGTCGCCGCACAGCCGGGCCACGATCCGGCGGCAGATCGGCGCGTGCTTCTCGTCGTCGTGGGCGATGTGCCGCTCCAGGTAGAAGCGGAACCTGCCCCAGACCGCCGGCTCCGCGGAGGCGAACGCATCCACCAGCCGGCGGAACATGTCGGGGATCACGTCCTCGCGGCCGTAGGTGAAAGCTGCCACGATCCGGTGGGTGGCGTCCGATTCGATCACGTCGAACGATCGGCGGACGAAGGCGACCGCCGCCGCCGGGCCGCCGCAGGACGCGAGCGCCTGCTCCAGCGGAGCGCCGCGAGACAGCAGGGCGAGCAGCCGCCGGATCGGCCCCGTGTCGGCCGCCGCCGCCTCCATGCTCTGCAGATAGAGTTCGAAGTGGGAGGCATGGCCGCCGTCCGGGAGTTCGTCCGACTCCTCGTCGAGCACGATCTCGTTGACGAGCCGCCGGGCCTCGGCGTCCGGGGTGGGCAGCCAGGGCACCGACGTGCACGTCAGCCGCCGCTGCATCGCCTTCAGCAGGCTCTGAAAATCCCAGACCGCGAAGACATGATGCTCCATGAACCGCCGCAGCCGGTCGGGGCTGTCGACGAGGGCATAGAGCCGGTGGGCGACGAGACGGTCGCGGGCATCTCCGAGATCGATGGCGGGCACCTCCCCGGCCGATCCGGAGGCCGCCGCGGGCGGCGTGGCGATGGTGGCGTTCATGCTGTTTCCGGGGGAGAAGACGGAACTCCAGAGAGTTGTAGGCGCCGGACGGCCGGCGACGAACCGATCCCGCTGATCCCGCCGGGAACCGCGAAAACAGCGGCCGCGACGCGGTCTCCTCCGCCCCGCGGGAGGCATCTGCTACCCTGCCGCCATGGATCGTTCCGAGCCGCCGCACCTCTCCATCTGGATCGTCAATCCGTTCGATGACATCCCCGGCGAGGGGCTGCCCCCGCTGAGATACTGGTCGCTGGCCCGGGTGCTCGCCGCCCGGGGCCACGACGTGACCTGGTGGACGGCTTCCTGGAGCCATCGCCGCAAGGCCGCCCGCACGACGCCGCTCGACATCCGGGACGAGGAGGGGTTCGCCGTGCGGTTGGTCGCCGTGCGGCCCTACGATCGCGATGTGTCGTTCGCCCGCCTGGCGAGCCACCGCGACTTCGGCCGCACGTTCGAGCGGCTGGCCAACGAGTCGGTGGCCTCGGGCCAGCTCGACCGGCCCGACCTGATCCTCGCGAGCCTGCCGCCGCTGGAAGCACCCGAAGCCGCGGCCCGACTCGCGGCCCGACTCGACGCCGCACTCGTGGTCGACCTGGTCGACGCCTGGCCCGAGAGTTTCGCCCGGCTCGTGCCGGGACCGCGGTGGCTCAAGGAGGCCTTGTCGCCGCTGTTCTTCGGTCGCATGACGGCCCGTCGGCAGGCCCTGCTGGCCGCCGCCGACGCCGTGTCGGCGAGCGGCCATGGCTACCTGCGGCTCACGGCGGGCGGGCCATCCCCCGCCCACCAGCCCCGGCACGTCTGCCACCACGGCGCCTGGCTGCCGGAGTTCCCGACGCCGCCACGGATGCTGAGCCCCGTCCCGGCAGCGGCAGGCGTCGACCAGCCGCCGACGGCGGTGGCGCGGCCATCCCAGCCGCTCGTCTGCGTCTCCGTGGGCATGCTCGAGTCGGGTCAGGATCTCGACGCCCTGCTGGCGGCGGCGCGGCAGCTGTCGGCCACGGGAGTGGCTGCCGAGATCCACATCGCCGGCACCGGCCGGCTCGAGACCACGGTCCGCAAGGCGGCCGCAGGCATCTCGGGATCGTGCAACGTGCGGGTGCATGGACTGCTCGACCGCAGCGGGTACGTCCGGCTCCTGTCGGGGTGCGACGTCGGCCTCGTGCTGGTGCGGCCGGAGTCGCTCGCAACGGTGCCCTACAAGGCCTGCGACTATGCGGCGGCGGGCCTGGCGATCGTCAACCCGCTGCCCGGAGAACTGGCCGACCTCCTGGCCGAGCATCGGGCGGGGGTCGGCTACACCGCGGGCAGCGGCGACTCGCTGGCCCGGGCCATCGCCTCGCTGGCGGCCGACAGGTCGCTCCTGTTGCAATTGCGGCAGGGGGCGCGGCGGCTCGCCGAGGCCGAATTCGACCGCGAGAAGACCTACGCCAGGTTCGCCGACTGGTTGGAGGGCATCTCCCGCGTCGGCCACGGCCAGGCAGACGAGCCGGTCGGCTGATCCGCCGTCATTGGACTTTTTGGGCGGGTGCGGCGACACTCCCCCGGCCATGTCACCTAGCGACCTTCCTCCGACACCGGCCGTCATCGAACCGCCGCGCTCGCTCTGGCGTTCGCTGGCCTACCTCGGCCCGGGGATCATCCTCGCCAGTTCGATCGTGGGCAGCGGGGAGCTGATCGCCACCACCACCGTCGGGGCCGAGGCCGGCTTCCTGCTCCTGTGGCTGATCATCATCGGCTGCGCGATCAAGGTGGCGGCCCAGATCGAGATCGGCCGCAGCACGCTCACCTGGGGCCGCACGCCGCTGGCCGCATTCGACCGCGTTCCCGGACCGCGGCTCGCCGGCCTGGGCTGGATCTACTGGGCGTGGGTCGTGATGACGTGCCTGATCGTGGTGCAGCAGGGCGGCATCCTTTCGGGCGTCGCCCAATCGCTCGCCGGCGGCCTGCCCCTCACGGCGGCGGGCCGGGAGTGGAACCGCGCCCATGACGAGGCCGCCGAACTCGTGGTGGCGGAGGCGGCGGCCCGCCGGGAGGGTGATCGCGGGCGGGCCGACGAACTCAGCGGCCGGCTCGACGCCGTGCGGGCCGGCATGGCCGGCCTGACCGAGTCGCACGACCAGACCATCTGGGCCGTCGTGGTGGGCGTCGTCACCGCCGTGCTGCTGGCGATCGGCCGCTACCGGGTCATCGAGTGGGTGTCGATCCTGCTCGTCGGCACGTTCACGCTCGTCACCCTGCTCGCCATCGTGATGCTGCAGCTCGACCCGGTGTGGGCCATTTCGTGGCGCGAGCTCGCCAGCGGCCTCGTGCCGTCGATTCCTCCCGCCGTGGGCGGCCGCTCGCCGCTGGTCACCGCGCTTGCGACTTTCGGCATCATCGGCGTGGGGGCAAGCGAGCTGATGATCTATCCGTACTGGTGCCTGGAAAAGGGCTATGGCCGCTCCGTGGGGCCGCGCGACGATTCGGACGCCTGGGCGCGGCGGGCCCGCGGCTGGCTGCGGGTCATGCAGCTCGACGCCTGGGGGTCGATGGTCGTCTACACGATCGTCACGATCGCGTTCTATTTGCTGGGCGCCGCCACGCTCGGCCGCCTGGGCCTGCGGCCCGCGGGCGGCGAGATGGTCCGCACGCTCGGCGCGATGTATGCGCCGGTGTTCGGCGAGTGGTCGCGGTCGGCCTTCCTGGTGGGAGCCTTCGCCGTGCTCTACTCGACGCTCTTCGCCGCGGCTGCCGGCAACGCCCGGATGGTGGTCGACGGCCTGATCCTGGCCGGCTGGCTGCCAGCCGACGACGCGACGCGGACGGCCTGGAATCGGCGGCTGTCGGTCGCCTGGCCGCTCGTCGCCCTCGTGCTGGCGCTGGCCATCCGTGAACCCGTGGCGATGGCTCAGGCGATCATGCTGGCGGCCCTGGGCGTGGCCGTGCTGTTTTTCAGGCATCGCGAATCCGACCCGCGGCTCGCGCCGTCGCTGGCGTGGGATATCCTGTTGTGGATCTCGTCGGTGGGCTTCATCCTCGTGGGGCTGTGGACGCTGTGGCAGAAGGTCTCCGCGATGCTCTGACACAGTCCGCCGACCCTCGGCCCCTCATCCGCCTGCAGTTCGCCGGGTTCTGGGACGGCTTCGATCCCGCCGACAACTATTTCACCCGGCTCCTCTCCCGTCGCTACCGGCTGGAGCTCTGTGACGAGCCCGA
>JBIJCD010000530.1:0-2501 GCA_044344895.1 Pirellulales bacterium
CGGCGGGACTACCGCCGCTACGATTGCGTCCGCATCTTTTACACCGGCGAGAACATCGCCCCCGACTGGAGCGCCTGCGACTGGGCCTTTTCCTTCGAGCACGTGCCGCACCCGCGGCACTTCCGCCTGCCGCACTGGCCCTTCTACGTCGATCCGGCCGCGCTCGTGAAGCCGCCGACCTACGCCCCCGACGCGATCCTCGCGCGGAAGAGCCGATTCTGCGCGTTCGTGGTCTCAAACCCGCTGTGCCGCACGAGAAACGACTTCTTCCGCCGGCTTTCCCGCTACAAGCCGGTCGATTCCGGCGGGGCGGTGCTCAACACCCTCGGCCGCCGCGTGGGCGACAAGCGTGCCTTCCTGCACGACTACAAGTTTACGATCGCGTTCGAGAACGAATCGTACCCCGGCTACACGACGGAGAAGATCGTCGAGCCGATGCTGGTCGATTCGATCCCGATCTACTGGGGCGACCCGCTGGTCGGACGGGATTTCGACACGCGCAGCTTCCTCTCGGCGCACGATTCCGCCTCGCTCGACGACCTCGTGGACCGCGTGGTAGCGGTGGACCGCGACCCAGCGCTGCATCGCGACCTGCTCGCCCGGCCGTGGTTACGCGACAACCGGGTGCCCCCTTCCGCCGACGCCGACGCGATCCTCGACCGCTTCGCGCAGATCTTCACGACCCCGATCGAGCCGGTCGCCCGCAGCCGTTCGCTGGTTCACTTGATGGGCGTTGACCGGCTGCCGGCGGAGGTCGCCAGCGTGCGTCGCCGGCTGCGGAGAAAGCTCTGGAAAATCGCCCGTAACAACTGATCGCCACGCCGGTTTGTGCGGATGGCGTCGCCGTTCCATACTGCTCCCTCCCCGAACTGGAGTCTGCCCATGACCGCTGCCGGATACATCACCGATCTCACCTACATCCCCGGCTTCTATCCGCACCTGGCGCCGCTGGCCATGCGTCACGTGGCCGCGTTGAATGGTGTCGCGCCGCCGCCGACGAGCGGCGGCTTTCGTTCTCTCGAACTCGGCTGCGGCCTGGGCCGCTCGCTGACGACGCTGGCCGCCGCGAATCCCCAGGGTGAATTCGTCGGCGTCGACGTGAATCCCGAGCACACCGCGGCGGTGGCCCGCGACATCGAGGCCGGCGGACTTCGCAATGCCCGAATCGTGACGGCCGATTTCGGTCATCTGCCCGACGACCTGGGGACGTTCGACTTCATCTCGCTGCACGGGGTCTACAGCTGGGTCGCCCCGAGCGTGCGCGAGCAGGTGATCGCGATCGCCCGCGAGCGGCTCAATCCCGGCGGCCTGCTTCTGGTCAGCTACAACGCGATGCCGGGCTGGGCGCACCTGCAGCCGATCCGCGGCATTCTCCGGCAGTATGCCTCGCTGCGTCAGGGCGACAGCCTGCAGCGGACCCGCGACGCCCTCGCCTACGTCGTCTTCCTGCGGGACAAGCACGCCAAATATTTCGAAGACAACCCGCGGGCCGCGGCCTACGTCGACTCGCTGCGGCAGCAGGATCCGCGTTACCTCGCGCACGAATACCTCAACGAGCACTGGACGAGCTTCTATTTCTCCGAGATGGCCGACGCCTTCGGCCGCGCGGGGCTGTCGTTCACGGGCAGCCTTCCGGTGTTCACGAACTTCTGGGACCTGTGCGTGCGTCCCGAGTTCCAGGAGCTGTTCCGCACCACGACGAACCGGCTGGTCACCGAGGCGCACAAGGATTTCTGCGCGAACACGGCCTTTCGCTGGGATCTCTACGCCAAAACGCCGCGCAGGCTCGACGGCGCCGCGGCGCGGCTCCGCGAGGTCGACGACCTGCACTACCGCCTGACCAGGCCCGGCACGACGCTGCCCTACGAGGCGAATCTCGGCATCGTCACGACCACGGTGCAGGGACCGCTCTACGAGGCGCTGATCGATCTCCTCGGCGAGGGGAGCCTGCGGCTCTCGGAGATCGTCGCGGCGGAAAAGCTGCGCGAGACGAACCCCGCCGACGTGATCCGCGCTGTGGATGCCGGCGTGGCCATGGGCCTGTTCGACGTGTCCTCGGCAGCCATGAAGTCAGCGACGGCAACGTCGCAGAAGCGGCTCTCCGTGCCGCACGTGTTCAACCAGGCCGTCCTCGCGGCCGATGCCCTCGGTGGCCGGCCGCTGGCGCTGGCGAGCCCGCTGACGGGCACGGGCCATGCGATCGGGGATCTCGACGCCGCGGTCCTGCACGAGCTCGTCGAACGGGGCAGGGAAGGCCTCGCCGACCGGGTCGCTGCCCGGCTGGAATCGGTCAGCCGCACGCTGCAGAAGGACGGCAAGCCGGTGGAGAACGCCGCTGAACGACGCAGCCTGGTGGAAACGGCCTGCGAAACCTTCCTCGACTCGAGCCTGCCACACCTGGTCGCCCTGGGCATCGTCACCGGCTAGAGCGCATCTGGTTTAGCTGGAGCGACGACTTGGCAAACCTGGAGACGGAGGCGAGGGGGCGGCGAACGCTCGAG
>JBIJCD010000198.1:0-6886 GCA_044344895.1 Pirellulales bacterium
CGTAGCGGGAGGAGTCCTTCTTGATGGCGGCCAGCTGATCCTCGTAGATCATCTTCGACTCGTAGAACAGCCGGCCGATGAGCGTGCTCTTGCCGTCATCGACGCTGCCGCAGGTGATGAACCGCAGCAGCTCCTTGCGCTCGTGCTGCGCGAGGTAGGCGTCGATGTCGGAGGCGATGAGGCTCGATTGGTGGGACATGGTCAGAAGTACCCCTCGCGCTTCTTCTTCTCCATGCTGCCGGCCTCGTCGGAGTCGATGAGCCGGCCCTGCCGCTCCGAGAACGTCGTCAGCAGCATCTCCTGGATGATCTCCGGGAGCGTCGTCGCCGTGGAGTCGACGGCGCCTGAGAGCGGGTAGCAGCCGAGCGTGCGGAACCGCACCCGCCGCAGTTCGGGCGTCTCGCCGGGCTTCAGTGGCAAGCGGTCGTCGTCGACCATGATCATCACGCCGTCCCGCCAGACGATCGGCCGCTCCGCCGCGAAGTACAGCGGCACGATCGGGATCTTCTCGAGGTGGATGTACTGCCAGACGTCGAGCTCGGTCCAGTTGGAGAGCGGGAAGACGCGGATGCTCTCCCCCTTGCGGACCTTCGTGTTGTAGAGGTTCCACAGCTCCGGGCGCTGGTTCTTGGGATCCCAGCGGTGGAACTCGTCGCGGAACGAAAACACGCGTTCCTTGGCCCGCGACTTCTCCTCGTCGCGCCGGGCGCCGCCGAAGGCCGCGTCGAACCGGTACTTGTCGAGCGCCTGCCGCAGCGACTGCGTCTTCATCACGTCGGTGTGCACCTTGCTGCCGTGCGTGATCGGGTTGATCCCCTGGGCCCGGCCCTCCTCGTTGACGTGCACGATCAGCTTGAGACCCAGTTCCTTGGCGACGTACTCGTCGCGGAGCCGGTACATGTCGCGGAACTTCCAGGTCGTGTCGACGTGGAGGAGCGGAAACGGGGGCTTGGCCGGAAAGAAAGCCTTCTCGGCCAGGCGGAGCATCACCGCCGAATCCTTCCCGATGGAATAGAGCATCACCGGGTTTTCGAATTCGGCGGCCACCTCGCGGATGATCTGGATGCTCTCGGCCTCGAGTTGGCGCAGGTGGGTGAGGTTGTAGCTGGTCATGGTGTCCGCCGAGGGTGCTTCCGCCGCCTGCGCGGCCGATCGCCCGTACTCTAGCCGCCCGCGGAAAACCGCGTCCATGCCCCTTTCGCCCTGGGGTTTTCCCCGGATTCGCCCGCGGCGGAGAGTCGCGGCGACGCCATGCGGAATCGCCCAGCCAGATCGGATTCTCGGTGCGACGGACGCGGCTGTGGCAGCGGAATAACTGCGTTCGGGGATCGGAAAAACCATTCAGACCGACGGTGTGCGGCGTCGCGCGTCGTGGGCCGGGGCGGCCCATGCCCCATCGCCGGACGTTCGCTCAGGCCCTCCAGGCCGTCGCTCACTGCGGTAGAAGCTGCGCTTCGCAATCTTGCTGCGCTTGCTTCCACAGCCCGGCTCCTGGGGCATAGGCCGCCCCTTCCGTGTTCCTGAGCTTCGAAATCCCTCGCGGTGCCGCGATCAATCCGCCACCGTGCCGCCGCCCGCGCGGAGCTCGTCGGCCTGACGCCGGATGCCGCGGATCTCGGTGGCGTCCTTGCGGGAGAGATTCTTCAGCTGCATCGCCATCCGGTTGTTCTTTTTCAGCAGCTGCTGGTGGCGGGCCAGGAAATCCCAGTAGAGCGTGGTGAACGGGCAGGCGTCGGCGCCGGTGGCCACCTTGGGATCGAAGCGGCAGCCCCGGCAGGCGTTGCTCATGCGATCGATGTAGGCGCCGGAGGCACAGTAGGGCTTCGAGGCCATCACGCCGCCGTCGGCGAACTGGCTCATGCCGAGCGTGTTGGGCAGCTCCACCCACTCGACGGCGTCGACGTAGACGGCGAGATACCAACGGTGCACATCCTGCGGCCGTACGCCGAGCATCATGGCGAACAGGCCCGTCACCATCAGCCGCTGGATGTGATGCGCGTAGCCGTGCCGCAGGGTCTGGGCGAGCGCGTCGCGGAGGCAGTTCATTTCCGTCTCGGCCGTCCAGTAGAAGTCGGGGAGCGGCAGCTCGGCGGCCAGCGCATTGCGAGACTCGTACTCCGGCATGAAGTGCCAGTAGACGCCGCGGACGTACTCCCGCCAGCCGAGCACCTGCCGGATGAAGCCCTCGGTCGCGGCCAGCGGTGCCTTGCCGGCCCGCCAGATCCGCTCGGCGCCGGCGACCACGTCCCGCGGGTCGAGCAGCTTCATGTTCATCGCCTGCGAGAGCCGCGAGTGGTAGAGCCATGGCTCGCCCGTCCAGATCGCGTCCTGGTAGGTGCCGAAGTGAGGGAGGCGGTGCGCGAGAAAGTCGTCGAGCGCGACTTGGGCGTCCTCGGTCGTGACTGGCCAGTCGAAGTCGTCGAGGCTGCCCGGGTGCGCGGCGAACCGCTCGTTCACCAGGTCGATCACGCCACGGGTGGTGGCGTCGGCCGTGAACCGCACTGGCGCGGGCAGCTTGCCCGGCCCTGCCGACGGGAACGCGCCGCGGTTCTCGGCGTCGAAATTCCACTGGCCGCCCGCTGGCTCGCCGTCGTCCATCAGGACTCCGTGCCGCTCGCGCAGCGGCCGGTAGAAGTATTCGAGCCGCAGCTGCTTGCGGCCGCGGGCGTGCTCCGCGAACTCCTCTCGTGACGAGAAGAAGTGTCGGTCAGGGCGGATCTCGAGCGGGACGCCGGCAGCCGTGGCCGCTTTCTCGAGCGCCGTTCGCACCCGCCATTCGCCCGGCTCGACCACGATCAGCCTTGCGGGCGGGGCACCAGCCGCGGTGGCGCGGACGAGGCTCGCGGTCAGGGCGTCAGCCAGCGTGCCCGGCTCGCCCGCGGCGGCCTGCGGCGAAAGCGGCGTGTAGTCGACGTCCACGCCGGCGTCACGGAGCCGGTCGCGGAAGTGCCGCATGCCCGAGAGGAAGACGGCGATCCGCGCCTTGTGGCTCCAGACGTGGGTCGATTCGCCGGCGACCTCGGCCATCCAGACGCGGTCGCGGCGGCGGTCGAAGCCGTCGAAGGCGGCGCTGCCGGCGTCGAGCTGGTCGCCGAGGACGAGAACGAGGTGGCGGCTCATCGGCGGCTCCGGGGGTCCCTCCATGATGGCCACCGGCCCAGAAAAAATCAGCGAAAAAATTCCCGGCCTGCGGCGGTTAGCCCGGGGCCGCCCCTGCGGTTTCTCTCTGCACACATCGAGCAGCAACCCCTTCCAGGAGCCTCATCGTGATCGCTCATGCCAAGTCTGGCGCCGCGCGTGCACGGCGACGGGATTCCGCAGCGTCCCGCGGCCCCTCGGCGAGGCGGCTCGAGCGGCGGCGGAAGGAACTCCAGATGCGGCGCAGTCGACTCTTCGACCGGCCCATCGACTACATCCCCTGCAGGCAATTTCTCAAGGCCGACGCCGAAAGGCTGGCCTCGACACCTCCGGCCGATGCCAGCGTGCCGCTGGAGCGATCCGGTGTCGCCGTGCCAAAGTCCGCAGGGATGTCACCGTATTTGGCCAGCCTCTATCAGACGCGGCTGCTGACCCGGGACGAGGAGCAGTTCTATTTCCGGCGGATGAATTGGTTGAAGTTCCGAGCGGCCACGGCCCGGGGCCGGCTCGACCGCCGGCGTGCCACGCTGCGGCAGATCGACCAGATCGAGGGCTGGCTGCGCGAGGCTGACGAGGTGCGGTCGGTGATCGTGACCTCGAACCTCCGGCTCGTGGTGTCGATCGCGAAAAAGTTCGTCGACGCGACGAATTCCTTCGACGAACTCGTTGGAGAGGGAAACATGGCCCTGCTGCGGGCCGTCGAGAAGTTCAACTTCGCGCTCGGCAACCGTTTCAGCACGTATGCCACCTACGCCATCCAGCGGCACTTCTTCCGGCTGTCGCATAAGTCGCGGCAGCTTCGCAGCCGGTTCGTGTCGGACGAAGAATCGTTCAAAGGCCGGGCGGCCGCGGAGCCGAACGGGGAAGCCTGTTCGGCCGCACAGGTGACGCTGCTCAAGGACCTGTTCGGCCGGTTCCTGCGGGAATTGGAGCCGCGGGAGCGGGAGATCGTCGTGGCTCGGTTCGGCTTCGACGGCCGTCCGGCTCGCACGTTCCGGGAACTCGGCGCCTCGATGGGCGTCTGCAAGGAGCGGATCCGGCAGATCCAGACGCGGGCCATCGAAAAGCTCCGCGACATGGCCGCGGAGGTGCGGCTGGAGCAGACGGTAGGCGACTGGCTCTGATGGAAGCCTCCCCTCCTGTCGAGCAGCGGGTGCTCGTGGTCGGCGCAGCGGGCGGAATTGGCTCAGCGCTCGCGGGCATGCTCGTGGCCGAGGGGGGGAGAGTTTTTTTGGCTGGCCGCTCGCTCGACCGGCTGCGGGCCGTCGGCGACCCGCTCGGCATGCCGTGCGGAGCGGTCGACGCCGCCGACCCCGACGCGCTCGATGCCGTCGCCGATGCGGCGACAGCGGCACTCGGTGGGCTCACGGGAATCGTCAACTGCGCGGGATCGCTGCTTCTCAAGCCCGCGCACATGACGAGCACTTCCGACTGGCAGGGAACGATCGCGGCGAACCTCACCAGCGGCTTTGGCTGCGTTCGCGCGGCGGGACGGCTGCTCAAGGCGAATGGCGGCGGCGTGGTGCTCGTGTCGAGCGCCGCCGCCCGTGTCGGCCTGGCCAACCACGAGGCGATCGCCGCCGCCAAGGCCGGCATCATCGGGCTCGTGCTGTCGGCTGCGGCGACCTACGCGCGGAGCGGCATCCGGTTCAACGCCGTGGCCCCCGGGCTGGTGCGGACCCCGCTGACCAAGGGGCTCGTGTCGAGCGAACTTGCGGAGAAGGCGTCGGTGGCGATGCATCCGCTGGGCCGGCTGGGTGAGCCCGAGGACGTGGCCAGGGCGATCGCCTTCCTGCTCGATCCGGCCCAGTCGTGGATCACGGGGCAGGTGCTGGGCGTGGACGGCGGCCTGGCCGATATCAGGGGTCGCTGACCGCTCGGCTCGCCTCGCCGTCGGCCACCGCCCAGGCCGGGAAGTGCCGCCTCCTCATACGAGACGGCCTCGTCCGGCGGAGTGCGAGGTGGTATCCTCGCCCCCATGAAAACGAATACCTCGTCTGCACCGACGTTTCGCCTCTGGCTGATGATGGTCCTCGAGTTCGTGATCTGGGGGGCGTGGCTGCCGCTCATCTGGGGGTATATGGGCGCCTCCGTCGCGGACGGCGGCCTCGGCTTCAGCGGGCCGCAGATCGCGTGGGTTGGCAGCGCCTTCGCGATCGCCTCGATCGTCGGCATCTTCTTTTCCAGCCAGTTCGCCGACCGCACGTTCGCGGCGGAGAAGTTCATGGCGATCAGCCACCTCATCGGCGGGCTGGCGATCCTCGGCATGTATTGGGCGAAGGACTTTCCCACGTTCTTCGGCCTGATGCTCGTCCACTCGCTGCTCTACGTCCCCACGATCTCGGTCTCCAATTCGATCGCGTTCAACCACATGCAAAACGCCGAGAAGGAGTTCGGCCTGGTGCGGATGGGGGGCACGATCGGCTGGATCCTGGCCGCCTGGCCGCTGTTCTTCCTGCTGGAGGGGAAGACGGGGGTCGCGGCGACGACGGCCAAGGCCAACATCTTCCTGGTCGCCGGCATCGCGTCGCTGATCTTGGCCGCCTACAGCCTCACGCTGCCGCACACGCCGCCGAAACGGGCGGCCGCCGGCGAAGGAGGCCTGGCGTGGCTCAAGGCCGCGAAGGACCTGTCGAAGCCGTTCCTGCTCGTGCTCTTCGCGGTGACGTTCATCGACTCGGTGATCCACAACGGCTACTTCCTCCTGGCCGGGAATTTCCTCGGCGACGACAAGGCCGCCGCCATCCCCCAGAAGTGGATCATGCCCGTGATGAGCATCGGGCAGGTGGCGGAGATCGCCACGATGGCCGTCCTCGGGGCGGTGCTCGCCCGGCTCGGCTGGAAGACGACGATGATCCTCGGCATCCTGGGCCACGCCGCCCGGTTCGCCGTGTTCGCGTTCATGCCGCAGAACACGGCGATGATCGTCCTCGTGCAGGTGCTGCACGGCATCTGCTACGCCTTCTTTTTCGCGACGCTCTACATCTTCATCGACGCCGCGTTTCCCAAGGACGTGCGGTCGAGCGCGCAGAGCCTGTTCAATCTGCTGGTGCTGGGGCTGGGCGACCTTGCCGCCAAGTGGCTCTTCATCCCGCTGCAGGAGCGGCTGACGTCCGACGGCGTGACCGACTACCGGCAGCTGTTCCTGGTTCCCACGGGCATGGCGCTGGCCGCGGCAGTGCTGCTGGCCGTCGCCTTCTGGCCGCCGCGGTCGCTGGCGACGGCGTCGCAGACGGCAGACGATCCTGAGACCGAGCCGCAGATCGTGGCCTGAGCGGGATCGCCCGCGGGTGGTCGATCGCGCCCGGGCGACCCTGCTTCGAGGAGCCTTCCATGACCGCTCCCGCACCCGCCGCGGCGCCGCAGCAGCCCGGTCTGGTGATCCCAACGTCGCTCGTGCTGCTGGCCAACGTGGCGGCCACCGCGTTCATGACGGGCGTCATCTGGTACGTGCAAGTCGTGCACTATCCGCTGATGGCCGGCTGGCCGCACGATCGCTTCGGCGACTGGGAGGTGCTTCACCGGCAACGCACGGAGTGGATCGTCATGCCGGTGATGCTCGTGGAAGGGGCGGCCGCGGCGGCCCTCCTCCTGCGGCGGCCGCGTGGAGTGGCCGGCGGGTTCGCGTGGCTGGCGGCGGCGCTGCTGGCCGGCGTATGGGCCAGCACGTTCCTCCTGCAGGTGCCCTGCCACGCCCGGCTCTCGCTGGGCTGGGATGCGGAGGTGCACGCCCGGCTGGTGGCGACCA
>JBIJCD010000199.1:0-6867 GCA_044344895.1 Pirellulales bacterium
GGGCGTGGCAGCGGCCCACGAGCCGGGCCAGCGCATCGACGTCGACCGGTTCGCTGAAGTAGGTGGCCTCCCCGCCGATGCCCAGCCAGGTGTGGCGGGACAGCGGCTCACGGCAGCCGACGGCGACGCCGAGATCGTCGAAAGGCGTCGCTCCCGACGCCGCTCCGGAGGGGGCGGCGACCTGCTCGAGCGAACCGTCGTGGCGGGACTTCGTCATGGGTCACCTTGTGCCGCACCGTGCCGCGGGCGCCGGGGCCGCGGGCTCACGGAAGCATTGTGGCCGAATCGGTTCCGCGGCGTCCACCGACATTCCCGTCCGGCTCCCGCACCCCGTTCAGTTCAGGCGGCGCGGCGGCCCGCGGCGAAGGGCGACGGGGCGTGGGCCAGCTGCAGCCAGCCGTCCACCACCGCCGCCAGCGACGCCGGCGCGCCGTCGGGGTCACCCGGCAGGTGGCCGGCGGCCGGCGGCTCACCCACCACCAGCAGGCAGTCCTCCGGACGCAGCTTCGTGAGCAGCCGGTCGACCCGTGCGTAGGCGGCGATATCAGCCGCGGCGGCGTCTTCGTCCAGCAGCGTCGCGGGCACGACAAGGCAGTCATCCGCCCAGCGGGAGATACGGCGGCTGAAGTCGCCCAGCACCTCGTCGTTGCGGCCGGCACCGGTGGCCAGCCGGTCCACCGCACCCTCCTCAGCCAGCACGACCAGACGGCCGGGCGTCAGCCGCCGCAGGCCGGCCAGCGCGGCGGCCAGCGCGTGGCCGCTCGTGGGATGATCGACGAACGCTGCATGGTCCTGACCGCGGTCGATCCGCTCGAGGCGGCCGGGAACGCTTCCCGCGGCCTCGAGTCCGCGGGCGATCCGCTCCATTGGCACGCGATACCGCAGGCCGACGGCGGTGGCCAGCAGGCTGTCGCGGGCGAACGACGCCACGGGTGTCGACACCGCCACCGGCATGACGTGCCCACCGCTCCGCACGAGGAACGTCTGGCCCGACAGGCTGCGCTCGACCGGAGCCGCCGTGACGTCCGCCGCGGCCGTCAGTGCGGCGGTGATGACGGGCGCCGCTGGCGCCAGCGCCGCCCGCCGGCCGATCAGACGCGCCACCCGTTCGTCGTCGGCGGAGGCGACGAGGCATCCCTGCGGGCCAAGGCAGTCGAGGATCCGCGACTTGACGGCGCGGTACGCCGCCGCGGTGCCATGCACATCGAGGTGCGCCGACGCGAGATTGGTGACCACTACGGTGTCGCAGACGATGCCGGCCAACGCGTGCTCCGCGAGCATCCTGCTCGACACCTCGACGATCGCATGCGTGCACCCGCCGTCGGCCAGCCGGCGGAGCCAGTCGGCAAGCACCTGCGGAGAGCGGAGGTCGGCGGCGGCCGGCTCGGCGGACTCGGCGTCGACGCAGCCGAGATCCGACAGCACGCCCACCCGTAGGCCCGCTTCGGAGAGCACCGAGGCGGCCAGCCAGGCGGTGGTCGTCTTACCGCTCGTGCCGGTGACGGCGATCACCCGCAGGCGACGGGCCGGATCGCCCGCCAGCGCGTGGGTCAGCCGCGCCATGGCCCAACCGCTGTCCGGCACGATGCACAGCGGCGTGCCGAACGTGGGGATCATCCGCTCGGCGACCACGCCGGCGACGCCGCGAGCCAGCGCCCGCGCCACCTCGTCGTGGCCGTCGCCGCCCGCCGTGAGCCGGGCCACGAAGACGTCGCCCGGACCGCAGGCGGCCGGGTCGTCAGAGCAGCCGCTGGCGACGATCTCGTCGGCGACGAAGAACGTCGCCTCTGGGAGCAGCTGCGACAGCGTGAGCGCCACGCCGGTCCGGCCGACGCTGGAACGCCGTGGTCTGCGGCTACCGCCGCGACGCTGCCCGCCGCGGGCGTCCCGTCTTCCACCACCGCCGGACTCCTCTGCACCGCTCGCCATGATGGCCTCCCTGCCTGAGCCCGTCGCGGACGCCTTTCGGCAGGCCGCCACAGGTTGAAAATCAGCTCTGCGCGTTCATCCTTGAACACGCGACGCGGCCAGATTGTCCGTGAGTCGCACGAACGGTCAAGGTCGGCTGAGAGGTGCGGCGCCGACGCTGCCGCAGCCACCCCAACTTGCCGCCGCGGCCCCCGGCGCGGGACGATGGGCAAGATGAGCACGCGGCACATGACAGCAGCGGCGCAGAGCGGCCCGGCTGCGGAGCCGTCGGCTCGTGGGGCGGCGCGTCAGGTGCTCTGGGTCGGCACCGCGGCGGGCCTCGAGCTCGGCCTGGCCCGCGCGGCCCTCGACCGGGTCGCCGCTGTCTGCGAGCTCGACGATCCGCGGGACGCAGGCCGGCCAGCACAGCCCATCTTCGCGGTCCTCGCCTCCGACAGGCCGGGCCGTTTCACGGTGTCCGACGCCGTGGCACTGTCCCGGCGCTGGCCGCTCATGCCGATCGTCTCGGTGGCGTCGAGCCTCGTGGAAGGCCGGCGACGCAGCGGCCCGCAGCTTCCCGGCATCGAGGAGGTGCCCTGGCACGACCTCGCGGGCCGGTGCGGCTGGTGGCTCACGGCCCTGGATGCGGGCCTGCCCACCGGCCTGGGCATGCCGCCCACGTCGCGGCGCGAGGACCGTCTGCTGGAGTCGGTCGCTGCCCTGCGCTGCCGGCCCGAGTGGGCCGCGGTCGACGTGTCGGTGGCCGCCGCCCGGCCCGTCGAACTCGAGGGTCTGTGCGATCTGCTCGCCGGCGCCGGCCATCGGGTGATCCACCGATCCTGCGGCCGGCCGCGGATCGACGAGTCGGCGGCCGCCGTCATCTGGGACGTCGACGACATTCTTCCCGACCATCTCGCCTGGCTGCGGCTGCTGGTTGCCAATCGCCCCCAGCTCGAAATCGTGATGCTCGACAGCTTTCCGCGTGGGCACACCGTGGCGGCGGCGGTGCAGGCGGGGGCGGCGGCGGTGCTGGGCCGGCCGGTCTCCCTGGAGGCACTCGTGGGCACGCTGTTGCGGGTAAACCAGCGAAAAACAGAGCCTCCGGGCGGCCTTGGCCCCGCGTCGGCCGCCCGCTAGAGTCCACGCCTTGAAATCTCCCCCGTCCAGGCCGTGCTCCTCCCTCGCCGCCCCGTGGCCGTTGGTGGCACGCGCGCGGGCAACGCCGCCGGCCGCCGCCCTGGCGTGGTTCGCGGTCGCCTGGTTCTTGGTGGCCTGGTTCGCCGGGGGATGCGCCCATCTGGCAGTCGCGCCCGGCCTGACCTCCGCCGCGCTCTCGACCGCTCCCCTGCCCTGGGCGGCCACCGAAGACCTGCCGGCCCGGTCCGAGATCGTCGCCGGCCAGCTCGTGATCCACACCGACTTCCCGCTCGCCGGACAGCACCGGATCGTCCGCGAACTGGAGTCGCTTCGTGCCGATGTCAGCCAGCAACTCGGGCTGCCGATTTCCGACGAGCCGGTGCATCTCTACCTGTTCGAGAACAAGGAGCGCTACGACGCGTTCGCCGCCCGTCACTTCCCGGGGTTCCCCACCAGGCGGGCCTTTTTCGTGGAGACCGACACGACGCTGTCCGTCTTCGCCGTCTGGCAGGATCGCATCGCCGAGGACCTGAGGCACGAGACGACGCACGGCTACGTGCACGCCGTCGTGCCCACGATTCCGCTGTGGCTCGACGAGGGCATCGCGGAATACTTCGAGCTGCCGCGGAACGAGCAGGGCGTCCACGCCGCGCACGTCGCCCACCTTCAGGGCCGGCTGATCGAGGGCACGTGGCGGCCGGACCTGGCGCGCATGGAAGCCCTCGCCGCCGCCGGCGAGATGTCGCAGGACCACTACGCGGAAGCCTGGTGCTGGGCACACTGGCTGCTGGGGACGACGCCGCAGCGGCGGCGGGTGCTGCAGGACTACCTCGCCGACCTGCGGCGGGACGGCCAGACGGCACCCCTGTCGGCGCGGCTCCGCTTCGCCGAGGGCTCGGCTGCCGACCTGCCTGCCACGATCCGGGCCCACCTGGAAAGCCTGGCACCGCAACCGGAACAGTGACCGTCCTTGCCGGCGATCACGCGTCGGGCAGCCTGAACCGCGAGCCGTGTTCGCTGGCCGTGAAGCCGAGCTTCGTGAACAGCTGCATGGCGGCAAGGTTGGCGTCGGAGACGTGCGTCTCGACAAGGGTCACGCCCTCCTGCGCGAGATCGTGCATCGACTCGGCCACGAGATAGTGGGCGAGCCCCTGCCGCCTCCGGGCGCCCTCGATGCCGACGTGCAGCAGGCCGGCGGCCACCACGCCCCACGACTCGGCGAGCGGCTGCATGTCCCAGTACGACGCCGAGCCGAGCAGTTCACCGCCCGGCGCCCGCAGCTCGTACCTCCCCAGGGAGATGTCGGTCGTCGTGGCGGCCTCCCACCAGGTGCGCCGGGCGGGCTCGTCGATCACCTGCAACATCGTGGCCCGACGGATCGCCAGCTGCAGCCGGTTGACGGGTGGCCGGAAGCCTGCCAGCGGTCGCCGCAGCACGGCGATCCGCTCGGCCTCGACGTAGCCCGCGCGGCGGAAGACTCGCTGCATCGCCGGCGACGAATCGAGAATCCCCGGCAGATCGGATCCCCCGTAGAGCCCCAGGTAGAAGCTCCGCATCTCCGCCGATCCGCCCCCCAGCAGCGTCGTGGCGCCGCGCTGCCGCAGATAGGCCTCGCAGCGAGCGAGGAGCCCCGCGCCGATCGACTCCTCGTCGGGGTGCGGCACGACGACGATCAGCAGCGTGGTGCCCACGCGGGTGTCGATCGCCGACTGGTCGGCCGTGGGCCCGAAAGCGGCATGGGCGAAGCCGACAACCCTGTCGGCCTCCCGGTCGACGGCCACGATCAGACCCTCCCGGTCGAAATACGGCTTGGAGAAAACTCGCAACTCGAGGAGCATCGACGTCATCGGCTGCATCGCCGCCGGGCCGAGGTCGGCCGCCCGCCAGGCGTCTGCCAGCCGCGGCGGATCGTCGTTGCGGAAGCAGCGGAACTCGATCACGCCTACGACTCCGCCGCGATGCCAGGATCCCCGCCGGCGCCCAGCCTCACGAAGAGCTGCCCGCCCTGCTCCCGGATCTCGTGCACCTGCTGCCGCACCGTGGCGCTGAGGCTGTGCCGCCCGCTCACGACATCGAACTGCCAGCCGTGCCACGGGCATGTCAGCGTCGTGCCGCACAAGGCTCCGGTGCCGAGCGGGCCGCCCTGGTGGGGGCAGAGGCCGTCGAGCGCGTGAAACGTGCCGTCGACGTTGGCGATCGCAACCATCCTCCCACCGGCCACCCGTTCGATGCTCCCGCCGGGCGGGCACTCGGACGCAGCGGCGATCGGGATCCACTCGTTCATGGGGCGGGGGGCGCGGCTCGCGCGGCGGTGCCAGGGCTCAGGCAGCGGATCGCTTCACTGTAGCCTGTGCGGGCGCTCCCCGCCATCGTCGGTGCACCCACCAATACTGCGCCGGGGCGCGGCGGATCGCCATTTCGAGGAGGGACGTGTACCACTGCGAGATCGCCTTCACGTCGGCCACCTCGGGCCCGCCCGCCGCCGGGTCGGCGATGCCGTCTACCCGCAGGTCGTAGTCGAACAGGCCGCGGTGCCGGGTGGCCGAGCAGACCATGATCGGCGCCGACGACGAGAGCGCGAACACGCCGATCGCCTTGTGCACGCTGGCCGGCCGCCCGAAGAAGTCGACCCAGCAGCCGCGCGGGCCCGCCGCCTGATCGCCCAGCAGGCCGATCGCGCCATTGTCCTCGAGCACGAGCGCCACGTCGGGTGCGCTCCCCTTCTTCGGCAGGATCCGCTGGCCGCGCGACTCCCGAAAGCGGGTGACGAACCGGTCGAGCAGCGGGTTGTCGAGTTCACGGGCGACAGAGTAGATGCGGAAGCCGAAGACGCCGAAGAGAAAGGCGGCCAGTTCGAAATTGCCGTAGTGACCTGAGAGGATCACCTTCGGCCGGTCCGACCACAGCAGCCGCACCATCGCCTCCATGCCGTGGAAACGCAGGTGCCGCCGCCAGGTCGTCTTGCGGATCACCCGCTCGGCGTGGGCGATCTCGATCACCATCAGGAGCAGGTGCTCCCACATGCCCCGGGCGGCGTCCCGGCTTTGGGCGGCCGTCCAGTCTGGAAAAGCCTGCCGCAGGTTGTCGCGCACCACGCTGCGACGGATCTTCACCCGGTTGGCGAGAATGTCGGCGGACGCGCGAGCGAACCGCTCGCAGGCGGACCGCGGCAACGACTGGACGACACAGATCAGCACACGGACCGCCCCGTAGGCGAGTGCGTCCGTGAACCGCGTGGCCAGCGATCGCCGCATCGTCATTCCCTCGACATCACTCGGCCGGTCCCTCGGCCGGACCGAATTGTCGCCGACCACTTCCCCGTCTTCCAGATCGGTTCCGCGGCCGTCCCGGGTTCAGGTGGCGTCACACTGGGGTGTTTTTTCAGCCACCCCCGGCCGCGGTGGGGGAGGTCTGGGCGAGCACCAGCGCGACGCTCACGGCGTTGAACAGGGCATGCAGGATGATGCCAGGCACGATCGAGCCTGTCTGGCGGGCCAGGTAGCCCGCCACGGCCCCAAAGAAGAACAGGGGCACCCAGGCCAGCCCCTGACCGACGTGAGAGACCGCGAACGCCAGCGAGGAGAGCAGGATCGGCGTCGCCCAGCCCCACTCCGGCTCGCGGCGCTCCAACCAGCCCTGCAGCACCCGACGGAACAGGAATTCCTCGGCGACGGGCGCGGCGACGATTGCCGCGAACGCCACCAGCCCCACCGCCACCGGATCCCGGTGGGCGGCCAGGAAATCGATGAGCAGGTGCCGGTAGGGCACGAGTCGGTCGAGCACGGCGGCCAGCGCCAAGAGCGGGGTGAGGACCAGCGTTAG
>JBIJCD010000200.1:0-6860 GCA_044344895.1 Pirellulales bacterium
CCGCGTGGCCGGCCTGCCATCGGGCGGCGTGCCCTACCCGATTCTCGTGCTTGGCGGGATGCTTCCCTGGCAGTTTTTCTCGGCGGCCTTGTCGGACGCCAGCAACAGCCTCGCCTCGAACGCCAACCTGATCACGAAGATCTATTTTCCGAGGATCATCCTGCCGGCCAGTTCGGTGATCGTCGCGCTGGTCGACTTCACGATCACGCTGGTGATGATGGCGCTGGTGATGGCGTGGTATGGCTACCTGCCCCCCGCGCGGATCGTGCTGCTACCGTTGTTCGTCGCGCTGGCACTCGTGGCGGCGCTCGGCCCCGGCCTGTTCGCCACGGCGCTCAACGTGAAGTACCGCGACTTCCGGTTTCTCATCCCGTTCGTCGTGCAATTCGGGCTCTACGTGTCGCCCGTCGGCTTTCGGTCGTCGTTGATCGAGGAGAAGCTCGGCCCGGCCGCACGCCTCGTCTACTCCCTCAATCCGATGGTGGGCGTGATCGACGGGTTTCGCTGGTGCATCGGCGTCGAGAGCTCGCTGCACGTTGCCTCCGTCGTGCTCTCCATCATCACCAGCCTGGCGGTGCTGTGGCTGGGAGTGCGGTTCTTTCGGGGCACGGAAAAGCGATTCGCGGACATCATCTGAGCATGGCCGAACCGATCATCAGCGTGGAGGGCCTCGGCAAGCGCTACCGGCTGCGGCACCAGGCCGCACCGTATGCGACGCTGCGGGAATCGCTGGCCGCGTCCGCCCACCGGTGGCTGTCGCCGGCGGCCGCGCCGGCCGCCAGCGCCGAGGATTTCTGGGCGCTCGAGGACGTCAGCTTCGACGTGCCGCGCGGCGAGGTCGTGGGCGTCGTCGGCCGCAACGGCGCCGGGAAGTCGACGCTGCTGAAGGTGCTCTCCCGGATCACCGAGCCGACGACGGGAACGATCCGGCTGCGCGGCCGCGTGGCGAGCCTGCTGGAGGTGGGCACCGGGTTCCATCCCGAGCTCTCGGGCCGTGAGAACATCTTCCTCAACGGCGCCATCCTGGGAATGACGAAGGCGGAAATCCGCCGGAAGTTCGATGAGATCGTCGCGTTCGCCGAGGTGGATCAATTCCTCGACACGCCGGTCAAGCACTACTCGAGCGGCATGTACGTGCGGCTCGCCTTCGCGGTGGCCGCTCATCTCGAGCCGGAAATCCTCGTGGTCGACGAGGTGCTTGCGGTGGGTGACGCCACGTTCCAGAAGAAGTGCCTCGGCAAGATGCAGCAGCTGTCCCGCGGTCAGGGCCGCACAGTGCTGTTCGTGAGCCACAACATCGCGGCGGTGGCGGCCC
Source organism: Pirellulales bacterium (assembly GCA_044344895.1). Classification (GTDB taxonomy): domain Bacteria; phylum Planctomycetota; class Planctomycetia; order Pirellulales; family UBA1268; genus CAMCQY01. The sequence continues at coordinate 1,316 of JBIJCD010000200.1, forward strand.
TGTGCACGAGCGGGATCTTCCTGCGTCGGGGCCGCCTGGTGCAACGCGGCCCGGTGGCAGAGGTGATCACGGCCTACGCCGCCGACGGCCGACCCGCGGGCGAGGGATTCAGCACGGCGGGGCGGCGGGCCGCGCCGACGGGGTGCCGCGTCGTCGACGCCTGGCTCGCTGTCGACGGGCAGCAGGGCAGCCGCCTCGACTGGGACAGCCCGTTCGAGATCGTCATGGACGTGGTGGCCGAGCGCGACATCGACGTGTCGACGGAGTATCTCATCCGGGACAACAACGGTGCGCCGATCCTGTTCTCCCCGACGGGCCTCCAGCAGGGCATCACGGTCACGCTGCCTGCCGGGAGGCATCGGATCACCGCCGCGTGTCCGGCACTCCGGCTGGCGACCGGCAGCTACTCGATCGACCTGATGCTCGTCGAGAGCGGGGTGCGCAGCTTCGACCATTGCGAGTCGGCACTGCAGTTCGACATCACGGAATACCGGAGCAGGCCCCATGGCTGGCGCTACACGCAGGCGCACGGGCAGGGCTTCATGCCCTTCGAGGTGCAGGTGAAGGTCGAGGAAGTCCCGGCGGCGGATGGGGTGTCATGTGCCTAGCGTGAGGTCCGCCTTCGGTCGCTTCCTGCCGTTGCCGCAGCGCTCCTCGGCTCCGGGGGCGAACATGGTGCTCTCCTTCGACGCGCCGTCGGGAGAGATCGGCGTCCGGGACCGGGGCGGCTTTCAGTCGAGGAACGCCTCGACCGCGCATCTGCTCGTGGAGGCCGTCCACGCGGTGCGGAATCGGTTGCGGCGATCCTTTTCGGTCGACGTCCACACCGGCGACGCGCTCACCGAGCCCCCGGCCGGGCGACACTTGGCCTACTGCGCGGCAGCGGATCAGCCGCAGACGATCATGATCCCCGACTTCGTGTTCTGGGGCTGGCCGGAGGCGGGTATCGACGATTACGAGGCGACGCGGCTGGCGATTCTGGAGGCGTCCCGGCGGCCAGCGGAGGATCCGCGGCTGTTTTGGATCGGCAACCCGCAGACCCACCCCACGCGGCAGCGGTTCCTGGAACTGTCGGCGGGCGATCCGCGGATCCATGCGGCCGGACTGCAGTGGCAGGCCGCCACGGCCGGCCCCGACTCCCGGCGGCTGCAGACGCAGGGGGCGGCGTTCGTGTCGCTCGTCGACCACTGCCGCTACCGCTATCTCATCGACCTTCAAGGCGTGGGCTACTCCGGTCGGGTGAAGCTGCTGCTGTTCGCGGGCCGGCCGCTGTTCCTGCAGGAACGCCGCTGGCGCGAGTTTTTCTACGACGACCTGGTGCCGTTCGAGCACTACATCCCCGTGCGGGAGGATTTGAGCGACCTGTCCGCCCGGATCGACTGGGCGGAGGCGAATCCCGCACACGCGCGCCGCATCGCGGAGCGCGGCCGGGAGTTCGCCTGCGCGAATCTGTGCCGCAGCCATGCGGTGGAGCGACTGGGCAAAGTGATCGTTTCCCTCGGAGGCGGGCCATCCTGATGGCGGCAAGCATGACCAAGGCCGATTTTCTGATTCTCGGCGCCGGACCCACGGGGCTCGGTGCGGCGCGGCGGCTCGAGGAGCTCGGTGTGTCGGGCTGGCGGCTGCTGGAGGCGGCGGCCGAGCCCGGCGGCCTGGCGACCTCGTTCCTCGACGACAAGGGCTTCACGTGGGACATCGGCGGACACGTGCAGTTCTCCCACTACGACTACTTCGACAGGGCGATGGTCGAGTTTCTCGGCGCGGACGGCTGGCTGCACCACCAGCGCGAGTCGTGGGTGTGGATGCGTGACCGGTTCATCCCCTATCCGTTCCAAAACAACATCCGCCGCCTGCCGGCCGACGACCTCGACAAGTGCCTCCAGGGGCTCGTCGACATCACCCGGTCACCGCGTCCGCGGCCGACGAACTTCGGGGAATGGATCGAGGCTACGTTCGGCCCCGGCCTCTCCGAGGTGTTTATGCGGCCCTACAACTTCAAGGTGTGGGCGTTCCCGCCGGAGCTGATGAACTCGGTCTGGGTGGGCGAGCGGGTGGCCGTCACCGATCTGGGCCGCGTCCTCGGCAACCTCGTCTTCGCGAAGGACGATCTTTCCTGGGGGCCCAACAACACGTTCCAGTTCCCGAAACGCGGCGGCACCGGGGCGATCTGGCGGGCCTGCGCGGCCCGGCTGCCCGCCGACCGAATGCAGCTCGGCGCCCGGGTCGTGCGGATCGACCTCGACAAGCACGAGGTGGTCACCGCCGCGGGCGAGGTGTGCGGCTACGACGAGCTGATCTCGACGCTGCCGCTGACTGAGCTCATCCGGTTGACCGGGCAGTCGCAGCTGCAGCCGGTGGCGGATCGCGGGCTGCTCTTTTCCGCGTCCAACATCTTCGGCCTGGGGCTGCGGGGCAAGCCCCGGGAAGATCTGGCCACGAAGTGCTGGATGTACTTCCCCGAGGACAACTGCCCGTTCTATCGCGTGACCGTGTTCAGCAACTATTCGCCGTACAACGTGCCCGACATCAGCACGCACTGGTCGCTGATGGCCGAGGTCTCCGAGTCGCCGCACAAGCCGGTGAACCACGAACACCTGCTGGAGCAGGTCATCCAGGGGGCGTTGGACACCAGGCTCATCGAGCGGCGCGAGGACGTCATCTCAACCTGGTCCTACCGGGCGGCCTACGGCTATCCGACGCCGGGCCTGCACCGTGACGAATCGCTGGCCCAACTGCTGCCGTTCTTCGAGCGGCGGGGGGTGCATTCCCGCGGCCGGTTCGGGGCGTGGAAGTACGAAGTGAGCAACCAGGATCACTCGTTCATGCAGGGAGTCGAGATCGTGGAACGGCTGGTGAACGGCAGGCCGGAAATCACGGTGTGCGACCCGAACCACGCCAACGCCCGAAAGCACCCGTGGCCTTTCGAACGCTGGTCGACCGGAACGGCCGGGAGGCAGGCATGAGCACCGAGCAGGCCGAGCGTGGATTCACGCCGCCGGCCGTGGCGCCGCCGGCGTCGACGGAGGGTCGGCCGTTGTGGTCGGTCATGATCCCCACGTTCAACTGCGCCGGGTATCTGCGGCGAACGCTGGAGAGCGTGCTGTCGCAGGATCCGGGGGCCGCGGCGATGCAGATCGAGGTGGTCGATGATTGCTCGACGAATGACGATCCGGAGGCCGTGGTGAAAGAGGTCGGTGGGGGGCGGGTGATGTTCCACCGCAAGCCGGCCAATGGCGGGGCGATCCGCAATTTCAACACCTGCATCGACCGCAGCCGGGGAGACCTCGTGCACATCCTGCACGGCGATGATCTCGTGATGCCCGGCTTCTACCGGCGGCTCGGCGCGGCCGCTGAGGCGCATCCGGACTGCGCGCTGATCGCATGCCGGGCGCTGTACATCAACGAAGAGGGGGTGATCTGGGGCGTGGCGGACCGGGTGCCGAGCCTCGAAGCCGGCGGCCGGGACGTGCGGGAATTCCTCTACCGGGTGCCGATCCTCACGCCGGGCGTCGTCGTCAGGCGCCGGTTTTACGAGCGGCACGGCGGATTTCTGCCGGCCCTGGTGCACACCGCCGACTGGGAGATGTGGTGTCGGGCGATCGGGGAGGCCGGAGGCGTTGTGCTGCCCGACGTGCTGGCCCAGTATCGGGAATTCGCCGCGAACGACACGTCGAAACTGAAGCGGCGGGCCGACAATCTCCGCGACATCGAACGGCTCTTCGGCCTGTTCGCCGCCCGCCATCCGGAATTCGATCGGAAGCCCGCGGCGGCCAGGCTGATGAGGGACTCGGCCTACCAGGCCGCGCTGTTCCGCCGGCTCGGCGATCACGAGGCGCATCGGGCGAACCTCGAGTACTACCGTTCACGGGTTCCGCTCGTGCGGCGCGTGAGCGCCACGCTGAAAGCGTGCCTGCGCCGGGTGGCGGACTGGCTTCCGTGAATCGAGACGCAACGAACGCGGCCGTGAACATCGCCTTCGCCGACTACAGCGACGACGCCGACATCAGCGGGGTCACGACATGGCTCGCGCATTTCATCCGCCGCCTCGCCGCATCCGAGCCGAGCGGCGCCGTGCGCACCGCCCTGCACGTGCACCACATCGGCGCCCGTGCCTGGCAGGAAAGCTCGATCGTCCGCGACCTGGCCGGCGTGTCCGTGGAACTGAGTGGAACGAACATCGGCGACGTGCGGTACACGGAGGACTCCGTGGCCGACACGCTCGCCTTCCTCAACCGTACGCGGCCCGACGTCTTCCTGCCGCAATGCCTGCCGGGATTTCATTTCGCGGCCGTCTGGGCGGCACGGCTGGGGCTGCCCTGGGTGCTGACGATGCATGCGGACGACCCCGATTACTGGGGGCTCGTCGAGGAGTGCGGCCCGGACGCCGGGCGAGGTGCGTGCGTGGCCGTGTCGGAATATCTCGCGGATCGCGTCCGCGAGCGGCGGCCGACGGCCCGGGTCGTGACGATTCCTTGTGGCGTGGCCATTCCGCCGGCGACGGCCCGGTTTTCATCGGCGCCGTTTCGTGTCGTGTACAGCGGCCGGCTCGTCGAGCACCAGAAGCGTGCCTCGCTCGTGGCCGCGACCCTGATCGCGGCGTGCCGGCGGTCGGCGGCGATCGAGGCGATCGTGATGGGCGACGGCGCCGCGCGGCCCGCGATGGAGGCGGCCGTGGCCGCGGCGGGGCTCGCCGATCGGATCCGCTTCACGGGCCGGCTGACGCCGGACGCGGTGGCCGGCCAGCTTCAGGAGGCGCAGGCCATCCTCCTCATGTCGGACTTCGAAGGCCTTCCGGTGGCCTTGCTTGAGGCGATGGCCGCCGGCGTGGTGCCGGTGGCGCGGTCGATTGCCAGCGGGGTGGGAGAGCTCGTCCGCGACGGCGACACCGGCATCCTGGTGGACGAGGCGCCCGACACGGCCGCCGCGGCCCTGGCGCGGCTCGCGGCCACGCCCGACGCCTGGGAGCGGATGTCGGCTGCGGCGCGGCGGCTCGTCGTCGAGCGGTATTCCGACACCGTCTGTTTCGGCCGCTGGCAGGCCTTGATCACCGAGCTCGCGGCGGCTTCCACGATCCGTTATCCGATCGACGTGCCGGCGACCATCCGGCTGGCACCGGTCCATCCGCTGAACCGGCGCATGGATCAGCGCCGGCCCCGTGGGTGGAGGCGGCTGGCCTCGGCGGCGCTCGGTGTGGCGCGGCGGCTGAAGCGGGCCGTGGCAGGGTGCCTGCGGCCCGGTGCGGCGCCGTCATGTCGGTCGGGAGCCGCGTGAAGCCATGACCAGGATCGCATTCATCAGCGGCATGGACGGCGGGGCATGGGGCGGCAGTGAAGTGCTCTGGTCGGAGGCCGCCAGCAGGCTCGTCGACGGCGGCGTGGCGGTGCTGGCGTCGGTGGCTCATTGGCCTGAGGTGCCCGCTGCACTCCGGGATCTCGCCGTCCGCGGTGCCGTCGTGGACCGCCGTCCGCGGCAGTCCCTGGCGGGCAGGGCGGCGTGCCGGGTGTGGCGGGCGCTGACGCGCACGCCGGGGTGGACGCCGTCGTGG
>JBIJCD010000054.1:0-12580 GCA_044344895.1 Pirellulales bacterium
AGACTGAAATCGTTGCAGAAGAAAGTCGGGGCGACACGATTTGAACGTGCGACCTCTACGTCCCGAACGTAGCGCTCTAGCCAGGCTGAGCTACGCCCCGATGCGTGCGGCGCCGAAGCGACCCACGCGGGAGAGTCGTCAAGACTACCCGTCCCGACGCCTCAGGACAACGCCGCCTCCGGCGGGCCGGATCATTCCGCTCATTCCCGGACCGCCGCCTCCAAAGGCGGCAGCTCCTGGCCCACGTCCACCCCGTCCGGCCGCCAGTCGATGATCTCCATTTCCGCCGTCCGCCGCCCCCGAAACTCGTTGATCTTCGGCTTGAAGGCGACGTGGAAGGGCTCGCCCGGCGGAGGCAGGTGCGGCAGCCAGTCGGCGCCCCCGAAGGCGACTCCGCGGACCTTCGCGCCATGCTGGACGAGGTTCATCGAGATGTGTCGCGCGCCTGTGCCGATCGTCCGCGGCGGCTCGGCCAGCCGCACGCCCGAGGCACACAGGATCGGCCGGCGGTTGCCCTGGCCGAACGGCGCCAGCCGCTCCAGTTGCTGCACCGTGTCGAGCGTGAGCCCCGCCAGCGTGCTCTCGCCGTCGAGCGTGATCTGCGGCAGCATGAGCGCCGCCGGCATGCGGTGGGCCACCGCCCGCACGAACGCCGCACGAAACGCGTCGATCTTCCCGTCCTCGATCCGCAGCCCCGCCGCCGCCGCGTGGCCGCCGCAGGTGAGCAGGTGCTCCCGGCATGCCATGACAGCCTCGTGCACGTCGAATCCCGGCACGCTCCGCACGCTGCCGATCGCCGGCCGCCCCTGGTGCTCGTCGCGGGAGATCATCACCACCGGCCGGTGAAACCGCTCCGCCAGCCGGCCCGCCACGATCCCGATCACCCCGGCGTGCCAGCCGCGGTCGGCCAGCACGAGCGCCGCATCGCCGACGGGATCGAACAGCTCTCGGGCCTGCTTGCCGGCGGCCAGCTGGATGCTCCGCTCCTCGGTCTCCCGACGGGCATTGAGCTCGTGGACGTAGTCGGCGAGCTGCACCGCCCGCGCGGCGTCGCCGGTCGTCAACAGCTCGATGCCGCAGGCGGCCTGGCCGAGACGGCCCGCCGCGTTGAGCCGCGGCGCCAGCCGGAAGGCAACGTCCTCGCTGTCGAGCTGCGACTTGTCGTGGAGCTTCGCCAGTTCGAGCAGCCGGTCGATGCCGGGGCCGCCCCGCTTCCGCAGGCACTCCAGGCCGTGCTTCACGAAGATCCTGTTCTCGTCGAGCAGCGGCACGACGTCGGCCACCGTGCCCAGCGCCGCCAGGCCCATGCCACGCAGCAGCACCTCGCGCAGCCGCGGTGTTACCTGCTTCGCGCCGCTGGCCCGGGTGGCGATCGCCCAGGCGAGCTTGAACGCCACGCCCGCGCCGCACAGCTCGCCGAAGGGGTAGGCCGTGCCCGGCAGCCGCGGGTGCACGAGCACGTCGGCCGCGGGGAGCGTGGCGGCGAGGTTGTGGTGGTCGGTGATGATCAGGTCGAGCCCGAGTTCCTTCGCCCGGCGGGCCTCGGCCACGCTGGCGATGCCGCAGTCGACCGTGACGACCACGCGGGCGCCGCGGGCTGCCAGCGTCTCGACCGCATCGGTGTTGAGACCGTAGCCTTCGTCGAACCGGTCCGGCACGTACCAGCTCGCCGTGGCGTCGATCGCCTCCAGGCAGCTCATCAGGATCGCCGTGGCGCACATGCCGTCGGCGTCGTAGTCGCCGTAGACGACGATCGGCTCGCCGGCCCGGGCCGCCGCCAGCAGCCGGTCGGCCGCCGCGGCAATGCCCGGGAGCAGGTCGGGATCACGCAGGTCGGCCATCGTGCCGCCGAGGAAACTCCGCACCGCGGCCGCGTCGGTGAGCCCCCGCGCCGCCAGCAGACGAGCCGTCACCGCCGAGACCGCCGCCGATCGCTCGATCGATGCGACCAGCCCCTGGTCGTGCGGCAGAATCCGCCAGCATTTCGGCACGGCTCGACTCCCTTCGGTGAGACTGCGGCGACCGAGTATACGGAAAACTCTCGGCCGGCCCGCGCCGCCGCCTGCGATCTCGTGATCAGCCCGGAAGGACCGGCGATTTTCCAACGCGGGCGTGTATAGTGTCGGCCTCGCCGCGGCCGGCCCCGGAGAACACACATGTCGATCGCAGACGTCATTTTTCCGCCGCTCCCCACGAAGCCCAAGCGGGAGAACGTGCCCAAGGACAAGGTCCTCTGCGAATACTGCACCGCCAAGTGCTGCCGCTACTTCGCGCTACCGCTGGAGACGCCCACCACCCGCGAGGAATTCGAGTACATCCGCTGGTTCCTGCTCCACGACCACGCCACCGTCTTCACCGAGGACGGCGACTGGTACGTCTGCGTGCACACCGAGTGCAAGCACCTCGGCGAGGACCATCGCTGCGGCATCTACGAGACGCGGCCGCAGATCTGCCGCGAATACACCACCAAGGAATGCGAGTACGAGGACGACTGGGTGTACGACCAGTATTTCGAGACGCCGGAGCAGGTCGAGGAATACATGGATGCGGTGCTCGGCCCGGGCGGCCAGCGGATCGGCGACGGCAGCCGCCGGAAGAACCGCAACCGATCGATCCGCAGCGCGAAGCCGGCGCTCCTGCCGGTGCTGGGATAGAAGGGCTCCGAGGCGGACCCCCGTGACCGAATCACGCTCTCTCATCGAACCCCGCACGCTCAAGGGCTTCCGCGACCACCTGCCCGCGCAGGCTTTGGCCCGAGAGCGGATCCTCGACACGGCCCGCCGCGTCTACCGATCGTACGGCTTCGCCCCGATCGACACGCCGGCGCTGGAATACCTCGAGATTCTCACCGGCAAGGGGAGCGAGGAGACCGACAAGCAGCTCTACCGCTTCCGGGATCACGGCGGCCGCGACGTGGGCCTGCGGTTCGACCTGACGGTGCCGTTCGCCCGCTTCTGCGCCCAGCACATCGGCAGCCTCGGCGTGCCCTTCAACCGGTATCACATGGCCCCGGTGTGGCGCGGTGAGAACACCCAGCGCGGCCGCTACCGCGAGTTCATGCAGTGCGACTTCGACACCATCGGCACCACCAGCCCCGTGGCCGACCTGGAGACGGTGCTCGTGGTGCACGACTTGCTCTCCGCGATCGGTATCGGCGGCTTCACGATCCGCGTCAACGACCGCCGCGTGCTCGCCGGTGTGCTCGAGGAGTGCGGCGTGGCCGACCGCTCGACCCTCGTGCTCCGTGCGCTCGACAAGCTCGGCAAGGCCACACCCGAGCAGGTGGCGGCCGAACTGGAGTCGCACGGCGTCACCGGTGGCGTGCGCGACCGGCTGCTGGGCATGGCGCAGCTCGCGGGCCAGCCCGCCGCGGTGCTGGCCGCGCTCGAGGGCATCGTGGGCGATTCGGCCACGGGGCGCGAGGGCGTTGCCGCCCTGCGTGCGCTGCTCGACGGCGTGCGGCAGGCCGGCGTGCCCGACGGCCGCGTCGTGATCGATCCGTCGATCGCCCGCGGACTCGACTACTACACTGGGATCGTGCTGGAGAGCTTCCTCGACGACCTGCCTGCGCTCGGCAGCATCTGCTCCGGCGGCCGCTACGACGACCTGGCGGGGCTCTACACGAAGCAGTCGCTGCCGGGCGTGGGCGCGTCGCTGGGGATCGACCGGCTGATGGCCGGCCTGGAGGAGCTTGGCCGGCTCGAATCGGTGGAGACGCCCGCCGAGATCCTGCTCGTGCACTTCGACGACGAGCACCTCGCCGATTACCTCCGGATCGCCGCCGCCCTCCGGGCGGCCGGGATGGCGGTGGAGTTCTTCCCCGAGCCCCGGCGGGTTGGCCAGCAGCTGAAGTGGGCCGATAAGAAGGGCTTTCGCGTGGCGCTGGTCATCGGCAGCGACGAGTTCGCGGCCGGCACCGCGCAGCTGAAGAACATGGCCGCCGGAACATCCAGCAGCATCGACTGGCACGGGGATCTGCACGTGCTCGCCGACGCGGTGCACTCGCAACTCGAGGCGATCAAGGCGGGCGGGTGACCGGGGCCGCGGCGGCTCACCTCTGCGGCAGCCGCCGCTCGATCGTGGCGAGCTCTTCCGTCACGATCTCGGCGTTCGCCGGCCGGTCGGCGGGATCGTGGGCGATGAGCCGCATCACCAGGTCCGACACGTCGACGGGCACCTCCGACGCCACCTCGTGCAGCGGCGGGGGCGAGCCGCGCGAGATCGCCGCCAGCATCGCCATCATCGACGGCCCTTCGAAGGGCAGCCGATCGGCGAGCAGCTCGTAGAGGATGACGCCCAAACCGAAGAGATCGCCGCGGGCGTCCACCGGTCCGGCGCCGATGCGTTCGGGCGACATGTAGGCCGGTGTGCCCACGACCGCGCCGTCATGGGTGACGTGCGGGTCGCCCGGGTCGTCGGCCACGCCGCGGGCGAGGCCGAAGTCGATGATCTTCACCTGCCGCTTCGGGCCCTCGAGGAAGATGTTGTCGGGCTTGATGTCGCGGTGGACCAGGCCGTGGGCGTGGGCCGCGGCCAGGCCCTCGGCGATCTCGCGGCCGATCCGCAGCACCTCGCGGACCGGTATCCGCCCGACGCTCCGGCGGTACGCGGAGAGCGTGTTGCCGTCGAGGTGCTGCATGACGATGTAGGGGAGACCGTCATGCTCGCCCACCTGGTGGATCGCGACCACGTGCGGGTGCTCGACCGCGGCGGTGGCGCGGCTCTCGCGGATGAACCGGTGCCGCGACGTCGCATCCTTCGCCCGCGAGGGATGCATGACCTTGATCGCCACCCGGCGGCCGAGCCGGTGGTCCTCCGCGAGGTACACCTCCCCCATCGCCCCGCGGCCGATCGAGGCGATCACGCGATGGCCGCCGATGGCCTCGGGAAGCGCGGGGCGCGGCTCGCTTCCGACGAAGACGGACGTCGTGGTGGAGCCGGTGGCGCTGTGGCGGATCGCCTCGACGACATCGGAGCCGAGCACGGTGGTCTCCGTGAGCGGCGACCGGGGTTCGTGGGTGTCCGTGGCGACGTGCTCGATCACGAACGAGCAGAAGGGATCGCCCCTCAGGAGGCAACTCGGCTCCGTGACGTTCACCGTTTCGCCGTAGTGGGCGGCGATGCCGCGGACGAGGCCCAGGGCCAGCGGGCACAGCCGCCGGGCCGAGTTGTAGACCAGATGCAGTTCGTCCGGCGAGGGGCGGGCCGTCTCGAGCACCGGCGGGCTTGCGCCCGGCGCTGTCGCCCTGATCATCGTGTGGATGATCGCCTCGGTGTGCTCGATCAGGTCGAGCGTGCGCCAGGTCGGATCGACGTGGGTGCCCGCCACCTTGATCAGGTGGGGGGCGAGGTACTGCCCGAACTCCTCGAGGATGGCGGGCAGGGGACGCCCGCAGGATTCGGCGATCGACGTGAGGATCGCGACGGCATCCGTGTCGGGGTAGGTGCCCGACGGCAGATACTTCGCACCGCTGGTCGCCACGCTCGACCGCACCTGGTTCCACGAGGTGCTGCCGGCCGCGGCCACGTCGGCGAATTTCTGCAGGTAAAAAAAGATGAGACCGTGCACGCCGCGACGATTCCCCGGGGAGAATCAGTCAGTAGAACCGCAGGTCCTCTGGCTGTACAGAAGCAGCCCGTGGGCCGCGTGGTAGAGGGCGCCGCACTCCACGTCGACGTCGGCCGTGGTCTCGAGGAGTGAGACCAGCCGCTCGGCCGCCCGCGTCACCCAGGGCTCCGCGAGCTGCCCGTCGTCGAGCGCCACCGCCAGCACCTCGAAGACGTGGCCGGTGGTGCCCAGCCGCGTTATGGCGTCGGGGGACGTGCCGGGCCGCTCGAAGGAATGCACGGAGAAACTGCCGTCGGGCTGTTGGAACCGGCGCGCCCGGTCGACGCAGTCGGTGACGACGGCAGCCGCCTCCGCCCAGCCGCCGGAGAGCCGCTCGGCGGGCAGGCCCGTGGCGTCGCACTTCTGCCGCACGGCTCGCGCCAGCGCGTAGAGGCGGTGCGCGCCTCCGCAGGCGCTCGAGTGAATGTCGGCCTCGGCCTCCATCCGCACGACCCGCTCCGTCGTCCACCGTGCGCCGTCGCCGGCCGTCCAGGTGGCGTCGGCTGGCAGGTAGGCGGCCAGAGCCATCAGCGTCCAGGTCGCCTCCTGGCCCGGGCGGATGTCTGCCTGCGCCTGCGTGAGCAAGTCGTACACGGTGAACTCGCGGCCGCCCACGACGAGCATCGTGTCTGGCGGGATGCCGCGCAGGCCGCACTGCGAGAGGTAGCCGAGCCACTGGTCGGGATGCCCCTGGGCGGTCGTGCTCCCTTCCTCGACCGGTGCGAAGATGCCGTGGCTCCCCGGACGCAGCTGCCAGCCGGCGAGCTGGCCGCCTTCGAGCAGATGGTCGATCGCCCGTCCCTCGCTGCCATCGCGCACCAGGGGGAAGTCGGGGCCGAAGGCGAGGATGCCGTGAACCACCTGCCAGGCTCCGTGGACGGCCGCGTCGAGCCGGCGGCCGTCGCGGGCGTGGGCCAACGCGGCGTCGATCCGGTCGCAGAGCGTGCGGCGATCGACTGGCCGATCCGCCGCGTCGCCGCGGAGCCGGACGGCGTCTCCCGCGGCCGGCGGTCCGCAGCCCGGCAGCAGGAAGCCCCAAGCGGCAAGTGCCGCCATCCACAGCGCGGCGCCCATGGCTACGGCCCGTCCGCGCCGCGTGCGGGCGTGGAGCGGCCTGCGAACCGCCGTCGGGCCGTCTGCGTAGAATAAGGCCATGCTCGTGATCAACGTGCGAGGGATCGGCCGTCGTCGCCGGCCGAAGCAGCCGATCTAGGATACTTTTCTAGGATACTTGCAGCCCGGCCGTCGGCATGCGGACGCTGGCGGCCGCCCGATGCGACCGCTGTTCGCCCCGTGGAGGTGCCTGGAAAGATGCCTTTTTTCTACTTCGACCCGAACTACATGCTGGCGATCATGCCCGCCGTGCTGCTGGCGATGTGGGCCCAGTGGCGGGTGCGATCGGCGTTTTCCGCCGCGGCGGAGGAGCCCGCCCCGTTGACCGGCGCGGCGGCCGCCCGCCACATCCTCGACTCCGCGGGCGCCACCGACGTCGAGGTCGAGGCCGTGCCTGGCCAGCTCACAGACCACTACGATCCGCAGACGAAGGTGCTGCGGCTGTCGGAAAACGTGTACGGCAGCCGGTCCCTGGCGGCCGTGGGCATCGCGGCGCACGAGGCCGGCCACGCGCTGCAGGACCACCAGGGCTATTCGCTGATGGCGGTGCGGAACGCCGCCGTCGGCGTCGCGAACGTCGGCAGCAGCATCGGCCTGTTCGTGTTCGTGATCGGCCTGGCGATGATGCTCAAGCCCCTGGCCTGGCTGGGGATCGCGCTGTTCGGTGCCACTGTCTTTTTTCAGCTCGTCAACCTGCCGGTGGAGATCGACGCCAGCAACCGGGCCAAGGCCCAGCTCGTCGACCTGGGCATCGTGCCCTCCGGTTCGATGGGGTCGGTGAACAACGTGCTGAACGCCGCCGCCTGGACCTACGTGGCCGCGACCCTGCAGAGCGTGCTGACACTGCTCTACTACGCGAGCTACCTCAGCGGGGGCAGCAGCGATTCCGACCAGTGACGGCCGGGCCCGGGGCTGCCCGTGCCCCGTCGCCGGACGTTCACTTCGGCCATCCCTGGCCTCCGCTCACTGCATGCCGGCCGCACTGCGGCATCCTGCCTGCGCTTGCCGCCAAGCCCGGCTCTCGGGACACGGGCAGCCCCTCGTCGTGCGCGGTGCGTGCAGACTGCTCGCCAGGATGCCGAGCGCCGACCAGCGGGCGTATGCCCGCCAAGACAAAAGGGCCTGGAGGGCCATGTGTGTCGTGAAGCTGCTCGGCCGGATGCCGCGCGACTCCCTCAGCGAAGATGGCCAGCATGGCCATGTTTCGCGTGTATTCAGTGGTTGAGTGAATACAGCAGCACGTTGAGCGCGATCTTTTCCGCATCGTCGCGGTTGTAGCCGGTGCACTCGAGCGAGTTCTGCTTCTCGAGCGCGCAGGACAGGTCGTACGGCGAGAAGATCACGCCCCACCGGTCGCCCAGCTTCACGCCCTCGAGTTTCGGGGCGACCTTTCGCTTGCGGACATTCATCGGCCCGTCACCTCCCGCCGGCTCGCGGAGCGACACCTCGCGGATGTCGTAGCCGCCGTACGCGGCCGCCGTGAACAGCGGGTCGTCGGCCGGAATCTCTTCGAGGGCGTGCCCGGGCAGGATCGCGGCGATTTCCGTGCGGAAGGCGGCCGTGAAAGTGGCCGACGCGCAGATGCTGTCGGCCAGGAGCATGCCGCCGCGCTCCAGGAACTGCCGCAGCCGCTCCCGCCGCGGGGCGTCGTAGGCGAATCCCTGTCGGCCGTGCATGAAGACGAGATGATGGTTGAACAGTGTCGGATCGGCGGGGTCGATCTGGCTCGGCGTGTCGTCGACCCGCACGCCGAGTTCGCGGGCCGCGGCCCGCAGGATGTTGGCGAGCGCCGCCGGCGCCGCGTCGCACATTCCCGTGTGTCGGAGCTTGGCGATCGCGATCTGCCCACGGGCGAAATCGTCGGGCGCGGGCTTGGCGTCGGGCGCGATTGCGAAGAGTTCGTCCTTGCGCTTGAGTTCGCGATTGGTCGCGTAGGCGATCACGTTGGTGCCGATCGCCAGCGCCGCCTGAACCTCGCGGCGGACGGCCGGTGACAACGACTGGCTCGACGGGCCGCCGAGTTCCCAGAGACACGACAGGCTCGGCATGGCCGCCTGGTTTGCGGCGTCGTCCGGCGCGGCGTAGATCAGGCACGTGCGGCAACCGTAATCGACGCCGAGAAGCGGGCGGTGCAGTTCGGCGGGCACGAGCTCCTCGGCGTGCCAGGCGGGGTGTTCCGGCGGCAGCAGGTGGAGTCGGTACTCCGGCTCCGGAAAGATCTCGACGACCAGTTCTCGCATGCGGCGGTCGAAGTCTTCGCTTCTCGGGCAGCAGGCCTCGGCGAAGATGAAGCCCCCCTCGTCGATGTAGCGCCGCAGTCGGTCGCCGGCGTTGGGACCGAGTGAGAATGCCTCCCGCCCGGAGAGCCAGAAGACCGGAGCTTGCAGGAGGTCCTCGAGATCGGCTGCGGGCGTGTCGACGATGTGCCAGGAGAGACCGGCGGGATGGTCGGCCCGCCATCTCGATTCGACGTGCTCCACGAGGCGGGCGATATCGTGCCCGTGCCGATTCCAGTCGTCGTCGGGGCCGTGGCGGCTCTTGGCGATGATCACGGGCCGGCGCCCCTTGGCGAGAAACAACAGCGCAAAACTCGTCGCGACGACGGGGTCCTCGACACGGCCGCCGCGAAAGGCGCCGGTCAGGCCATCCTGTGTGGCGACGAACATCTTCGCGCCCTCCAGATACCAGTCGGATTCGCCGATGAACCGCCGGGCCGTGAATCGCCCCACCCGCTCCAGGCCGTAGAGGTAGTAGTGGAGCCAGGTCTGTCCGCCCGTACCGGGATTCTCGACAACCGAAAACCTGCGGCCGAGCCACTGCAGCCCTTTCTCGAGTGGCTTGGGCGACGAGCCACCGCCGCAGCACGAGACCGTGTCGGCAGCCGCTCGGGCGTCGGGTGTGCCGATGTGCTCCGCCGTGATCCAGATGCTGGCGATGCCGGCGCAGGTCATGCTGCCCGAGCCGCCGCTATTGCCGACGGTGTAGCCCCAGGAGCCGTCGGGGTTGGCACAGCTGACCCAGTATTGCTGTGCCCGGGTCCATACCTGCCGTTGCACGCGGACTCCCGCCCGCTCGGCCTCGTGGAGCGCCAGCAGGGCGAACTGGGCGTTCGAGTTGTCGCCCGTGCCGCGGTTCTGCCCGTAGGACCACGATCCCGCCGCCGGCCCCTGCGTGACCTGGGCCCGCTCCAGCCAGGCCACGTTGCGCTCGAGGATCACCCGGTCGGCATCCGGAGACAGCATCGCCAGCACGAGCACCTGGAGCGACACCGAGTAGGTCTCGTCGGGCTGCTGGCGACGCAGCCAATCGAGGCCTCGTTGCATGGCGAGGTGACTGCGATCGACGCCGGCATTGGCCAGCGCCAGCATGACGAGCGCCGTCGCGCCTACCCGCGTGTCCTCCGTCCGCATCGCCGACTCCCAGGAGCCGTTGGGTCGCTGCTCACGGATGAGCCAGTCGCGGGCCCGTTCGATCGCCCGCTGGATGGCCTGCGAGGAAACCGTCGGCGCGTCGCGTTCGGCAGCCTGCACCGGCAGCACGAGCGACGCCACCAGCACGAGCGCGAGCGGGCCGCAGTGCCGCGGGGCATGGCGGACCAGCGCGGGCATCCTGCTCGCGGCGACGGACGGTCGTGCCTCGTGATTCACGGCGCGGGCTCTGCTGCGGTGCATTGCGGGACTTGGGTTGCAGGACGTTGGCGGCCGCGAGCCGCGGCGGGGACGACGCACATCCAGCCCTGTGATCGTAGCCGGTTTTTGCATCGTGACGTGATGGACCACCGGAAACCGGGCGGTGGGCGCGACTGGTTTGCCGCTTTCGCGGCCGGGGCCGATACTTGCTCGGGAGACGGTTCGTCCGCCCCTACCCGAAGGAACACACGAGTGTCCACCGCCGCCCGTCCCAAGACGCTCGACGAGATCCTCCAGGAGTTCGCCCAGCATCGCCGGATCATGCAGGAAGAACTGCAGAAGGTGATCGTCGGCCAGAACGAGGTCATCGAGCAGCTCTTCGCCGCCATCTTCACCCGCGGGCACTGCCTCCTGGAGGGAGTTCCGGGCCTGGCCAAGACCCTGATGGTCTCGACGCTCGCCCGCATCCTTGACGTCGGCTTCAAGCGGGTCCAGTTCACGCCCGACCTCATGCCCTCCGACATCACCGGCACCAACGTGCTGGAGGAGGACGAGGCCGGACGGCGCCGGTTTCGCTTCGTGGAGGGGCCGATCTTCACGAATATCCTGCTGGCCGACGAGATCAACCGGACGCCCCCGAAGACCCAGGCGGCCCTGCTGCAGGCGATGCAGGAGCGGGAGGTCTCCGTCGGCCAGGAGACGTACAACCTGCCGGATCCCTTCTTCACCATCGCCACCCAGAACCCCATCGAGCAGGAGGGCACGTATCCGCTTCCGGAGGCGCAGCTCGACCGCTTCATGTTCAACATCAAGGTCGGCTATCCCACCGCCAGCGAGGAGGAGCAGATCCTCATGGCGACCACACGGGCCGAGAAGCCCGAGGTGCGGAAGGTGCTGTCGGGCCGGGCGATCGTCAACATCCAGAAGCTCGTGGGCAGCGTGGCGGTGAGCGAGTACGTCGTGAAATACGTGTCCCGGCTGGTGCGGGCCACACGGCCCAAGGATCCGCAGGCACCGCCGTACGTCACCGAACTCGTGGACTGGGGTGCCGGGCCGCGGGCTGGGCAGTTTCTCATTCAGGGCGGCAAGGCGATGGCTGCGATGGACGGCCGGTTCAGCGTGTCTTTGGACGACGTGCGCCGCATTGCCGTTCCCGTGCTGCGGCATCGGGTTGCCACCAACTTTCAGGCCCAGGCCGACGGCCTCACCAGTGAGTCGATCATCGAGCGGCTGATCCGCGAGACGCCGGAGCCCGAGATCCCGAAGCTCGTGAAATGACGGGAGCGAGCCGATGGTCCGGGCGGTCGAGGAATACCTGAAGCCGGAGGTCGTGCGGCAGATCGCGCGGCTCGATCTCCGCGCGCAATTCATCGTGCGGGGCTTCCTGCAGGGACTCCACGCGAGCCCGTACCAGGGCTTTTCGGTCGAGTTCAGCGAGCACCGCAAGTATGCCGCCGGCGACGATCCCAAGGACATCGACTGGCTGGTCTACGCCAAGACCGACAAACACTACGTCAAGAAGTACGAGGCCGAAACCAACATCACGGGGTACCTCGTGGTGGATGCCAGTGCCTCGATGGCGTACACCTACCGCCAGGATCTCACCAAGCTCGACTATTCGATCTCGCTCGCCGCCGCCCTCTGCTGGCTGATGATCCACCAGCAGGACCCGTGCGGGCTGATGGTCTTCGACGAGAAGCTCCACGCCAGCCTGCCGGCCCGGTCGAAGCGTTCGCAGATTGCGCAGGTGCTGTCGGTGCTCGCGAAGGTGCGGCCGTCCGGCAAGACCGACATCGCCCGCAGCCTGGTTCAGGTCGCGGCCATGCTCCGCCACCGGTCGCTGGTGATGGTGTTCAGCGACCTGCTCGCCGATCCGGAGCCGGTGCGCGACGCGCTCCTGCGGCTGCGGCACCGCGGCCATGACGTGATCCTCTTCCACGTGCTCGACGAGGCGGAGGTGCGCTTTCCCTTCGAGGGAATGGTGGAATTCACCGAACCGGAGTCGCAGGACCGGCTCGTGGTCGATGCCGACGCGACGCGGCGGCAGTACGTCGCGGGAGTCGAGGCGTTTCGTGAGGAGTACCGGCGAACCTGCTTCCACGCCGGCATCGATTACGTGCCGCTCGACACGAGCATGCAGTTCGACCGGGCGCTGATGGGGTATCTCGCCAGCCGCCGCAACCGCTTCTGAATACACGCGAAACACGGCCCTCCGGTGCCACGACGGCCG
>JBIJCD010000142.1:0-8199 GCA_044344895.1 Pirellulales bacterium
ATCCGCCTCAGGCGGATTGGTCGACGCAGCGAACGTCCGGGGACGGGGCACGGGCAACCACGGGCCGACGGAGGCCGGGCTGCCGTCGCTCGGCACCCGTACCGTAAACTCAAGGCATGGGCCTCTCGTTCCTCTCGCCGATGCTGCTCGGCGGTGCTGCGCTCGTCGCGGTGCCGTTCGTGCTCCATCTCATGATGCGGCGTAAGCCCGTGAAGCGAGAGTTTCCGGCGTTGCGGTTTCTCAGGCAGCGTGCGGTCGCCAATCGACGCCGGCTGCGGCTCAACCACATCCTGCTCCTGCTGCTGCGAATGGCGGCGCTGGCCCTGCTGGCCCTGGCGCTGGCACGTCCGGTGCTCCGCGGCGCCGGTTGGCTGGCTTCCGGTGAAGGGCCGGTCGCGGCGGCGTTTGTTTTCGACACGGCCCCACGGATGCTCCTCCGCGAGGGCAACCGCACCCGCCTGGAGCAGGCGTCCGCGATGGCGAAGGTGCTGTTCGGCAAGCTGCCGGCAGGCAGCCAGGTGGCCGTCCTCGACACGTCGGCAGGAGCGGCTGCGTTTTCCCCCACGGTGGCGGCAGCCGCCGCCCGCGTCGACCGGCTCGCCGCGGGGACGCCGGTGGCGTCGCTGCCGCAAGCGATCGCGTCCGGCCTCCGGCTGCTGGCCGGTGCGGAGCATGCGCGGCGAGAACTCTACGTGTTCACCGACTGCTCCCATGGTGCCTGGGACAACGCGGCTCCCCTGGAACTGCCGACGACGCACCCCGACGTCAGCCTGCTCGTCGTCGACGTGGGAGCCGCCGAGCCACGCAACTTCGCGATCGAGGCCGTCGAGCTCTCCAGCGACAGAATCTCGACGGGTGCCACGCTGGGCATCGCCGTGGCTACGACCCGGGTCGGCACCGACGCCACTCGTGCGGTGGCGGTCGAGTTTGTGGGTGCCGACGGCAAGTACGTCCGGCGGGCGATCAAGCCCGTCTCGTGGCAGTCAGCTGGAGGCGGCCACGTCGATTTCGAGCTCACGGGGCTGGAGCCGGGCGTCCGGCAGGGCCGCGTGATCATCGACGGGCAGGACGATCTCGAGGCCGACGACGTGCGATCGTTCACGGTGGCCGTGGGGGCTGCGGACCGGATCCTCGTGGCGGCGGCCGACCCAGCCCCGAAAACGGCCATGCTGTTCACGCAGGCGGTCGCCCCGGCCACGCTCGCGAAGGCAGGCAAGTCGGCCTTCGAAGTGACGGTCGTCGACGTGGGGCAGCTGGAGAAGACATCCTGGGATGAATACCGAGGGATCGTGCTCCTCGATCCCCCGCCGCTGTCGGCGCGGACGTGGGAAACGCTCAGCGACTGGGTGTCGGCCGGTCGTGGGCTCGTGGTGTGGCTCGGCCCGGGAGCGGCCACCGCTGAGCGATTCAACTCGGCGGCTTCCGAGCGGGTGCTTGGTGGCAGGCTCGTCAGGGTGTGGCGGGCCGCCGACGGCAGCAATTACCTCGCGCCGGCTGCGCTCGATCATCCTATCCTTGCGGCCTTTCGCCGCGTCGGCGACACCGTCCCATGGCAGGATTATCCCGTGGTCCGCCACTGGGAGTTCGCGGCTGCGGCGCCGGCCGAGCCGGCGCAGGCCGCCGCAACGCCGGCGCAGGTGGTGGCCGCCTACCGCAACGGCCTGCCCGCGGTGCTCGAGCACCGCGTCGGTCGCGGCTCGGTCGTGAGCGTCACCACGCCCGTGACGCAGTCCGCCACCGACCCCGACGCCTGGAACACGCTGGCAACCGGCTTCGAGCCCTGGCCGTTCGTGATGCTCGCCAACGAGACGCTGCTGCACTCGATCGACACGGCCGACGAGCTCAACGTGACGGCGGGCCGGCCCGTGGTGCTGCACGTGTCGCGGCGCGACGTGCCGGCAGCGTTCGTGCGGTCGCCCACCGGCGACGATTTTCCGGCGGTCGTCGACCAGGCGAGGGGAACGATCAGCATCACTGCGACGCAGGCTCCCGGAAACTATGCGGTGCGGGCCGGGGGCGAGGCGGATGGCATCGCCACGGGATTCAGCGCCAACCTCGGCCCCTCCGCGATCGATTTCTCGCGGCTCCAACCAGATGCCTTGGCCACGGCCTGCGGACCCGGGCACCGCCTCGCTCGAACCGAGGTCGAGTTGGTGCGCGACGTCAACCTCGAACGCGTCGGCGTGGAACTCTACGGCTGGGTCATCTTGCTCGCGGCGGCCATGATGGCCGGCGATTGGATCATCGCCAACCGGTTTTACGCGCCACGTGAGCCCCTCGAGTCCGGCCCGGGGCCCGCGGCTGCGTTTGCGGAGGCCGAGGCCGCCGGTCCGGTCGCAAGACCGCGGCCCCCGATGCGAGAGTTTGCGGAGCCCCCGCCACTGCCCGCCGAAGTCGCCGAGGAAGTCGACGCATGATCGCGGCCACCACGTTCCAGCGGCTGACGATCCACTGCGAACCGGTCGGTTCGTGGCTGCTCGTGGCCGCGGTCACCGCCGTGCTGGCGGCGGTGCTGTTCGCCGTGCCGCCCGACCGTTCCCGGATTCCGCGTGCCCGCGTGCTGATGCTCACGCTATTGCGACTGGCCGCGTTTGTGGCGATCGTGCTCTGCATGCTGCGGCCGACATTGGTGTCGACGCGGCAGGCGCGGCAGCAGGGCACGGTGGTCGTGCTGGCCGACGCCTCACGAAGCATGACGGTGGCCGACGGTCCGAATGGTCGTACCCGATGGGAGGAGATGATCGCGGCCCTCGCGGCCGCCCGTCCCGCCGCCGCGGCACTGGTGGAGGAGGGAGACTTCGACATCACGGCCTTCACGTTTGACGCCGAACTCAGGCCGCTGCCGGGCGCGGCGGGCAATCCGTTTCCGTTGGCGGCCTGGCAGTCGGGAAACACGTCAGATCAGACGGCGATCGGCGCGGCCATCGAGGAGGCCACGCGGGCCGGCGGCGGCCGGCAGCTGGCCGGGGTGATCGTGCTCAGCGACGGCGGGCAGCACGCCTATCCGCCTCGTGACGCCCCGCCGCAGACCGCCGCGCGCGCGCTGGGCGATGCCGGCGTGCCGCTGTGGAGCGTGACGTTCGGCCAGCAGTTGGGGAGCGGACAGGGCCGGGATGCGGCGGTCGTGAGCCTGTCGGTGGCCGAAACCGTCTACCTGAAGAACGCGCTGGAAGTGGCAGGCAGAGTGAGGTTGGAAGGTCTTGCCGATCGCGAGGTGGTGGTGAAGCTGATGGCGGAGAGCGGCAGCGGGGGCATGGAGGAGGTGGCGCGGACGAAGGTGCGGCCCCCGGCTGCGGGCGGCTCACAGGCCGTCGAGCAGCCGGTGCGGCTCTCCTGGACACCGCAGAGCCTCGGCGAGTGGAAGCTGTCGCTGGCCGTGGAGCGTCAGGAAGGGGAGGTCGTGGTCGTCAACAACGAACTCTCAACGTTCGTCGACGTGGTCGATGGCGGCCTGCGGGTGCTCTATCTGGAGGGGAGCTTGCGGGTCGAACAGCGGTTTCTGCGCCGCGTTCTGGCGGCGAGCCCCGACATGCAGGTCGACTTCCGCTGGATCGACTCGACCCGCCGCGACGACTGGCCCGTCGATCTCGGTCGCCAGCTCGCCGGGGACTACAACGTGTACCTCATCGGTGACCTCGATTCGGCGGCACTGCGGCGCGAGGATCTGCAGAGGATCCTCAAGCGGGTGCAGGCGGGGGCCGGCCTCGGCATGCTCGGCGGGTTCCATGCTTTCGAGGCGGGCGGCTGGGCCAGTTCGCCGCTGGGGCCCGCACTGCCGTTCGAGCCCGACCGTCTCGCGCGGCAGGCCTTCGACGCGCCGGTGCGCGAGAGCCTTCACCTGAAGGGGCCGCTGCGGATGCAGCCTGACGCCAGATTCGGCGGCATCTCGATCCTGCGACTGGGCACCGCCGATCAGGATCCACGGCTGGCCTGGCAGGCGCTGCCGCCACTGGACGGGGCCAACGACCTGGGACGGCTCGTGGCCACGGCGAAGCCGTTGGCGGTGTCGACGGATGGCAAGCCGCTGCTCGTAGGCCGCGAATATGGCGACGGCCGCGTGCTCGCCTTTGCGGTCGATTCGACCTGGCGCTGGGCGATGCAGGGGGCTGCCGAGCAGCACCGGCGGTTCTGGCGGCAATTTGTGCTCTGGCTGGCGAAGCAGGACGACACGGGGCAGGACTCGCTCTGGGTGCGGCCGGCGCAGCGGCGGCTGGCGCCGGGAACGAACTTGCCATTCGACGCCGGGCTGACGACAGCCGACGGCACGGCCGTGGGCGACGCGACCATCGAAGCGGCGGTCGTGTCGCCGTCCGGTCAGTCGCGGCCCGTGCGTGTCGCACGGCGGGGCGAGACCTTCGCCGGCGTTGTCGCCGACTGCACGGAACCGGGGGATTGGAAGATCGTGGTGGTGGCCGATCGACCGGGCCAGGAGCGGCGCGAGCGGACCGCCCGGTTCACGGTGGCCCGGCAGGATCTGGAACTGGCCAATCCCCGGGCGAATCCGCTGCTCATGAAGCAGTTGGCCGAGGCCACCGACGGCGGCACGCGTCTGCCGGAGGAACTGCCGGACGTCTTCGCGGAGATCGCCGGCCGGCCAGCGGCGTTCGACACGGAGGAGCAGTGGTCGTTCGCACCCTGGGACACGTGGCCGATGCTGCTGCTGTTGGCGGGCTGCATGTGCACCGAGTGGTTCCTGCGGAAACGATTCGGACTGGTGTAGCAGGCCCGCGGCCCGGTCCCGTGGCGGCCGGCCGCGGAATTCGCCGCCGGGATTCCCCTTCTGGCGGTAGGCACCGCCTGCTACCTTTCCCCGCCCGCGTATTCCGCCGGGACCACCGCGCGCCTCCGGAACACACGCCGTGATCAAGCGTCGTCCCATCCGCAACAAGCTGCTGCTCGGCGGCCTGCTCGTCGGGATCATGGTGGCCGTGCTGTCGCTCAGCAGCTTCCTGGGCGTCTATTCCTACCGGCGGCTGGTGCGGTCGCTGAGTTGTCGGGCGAAGGAACTGCCCCGCGCCAGTGAGCTCAACGCCAGCGTCGGCAGCCTGCGACTGGTCCATGCCCGGGCGCTGTCGGGGGAGGCGGAGTTTGGCGACGAGACGGCCGTTCCACCGCTGCCCGATGCCGAAGAAGACGAGGACGATGTCGAGGAGCCGGTGTTCGTCGATTCCTTCACCGGACAGATCGCCCGCACCCGCTGGAGCCTCGCTCGCTACTGCCAGGAGCTCTCCGAAGGCGAACTCGACGAGATGCCTTTTCCGTTCGGGGACCGCAGCCGCGAGCGCGAGACGGCGGCCGCGATCGCCGCCTGCCTCGACGCCATCGACGAGATCGTCGCCGAGCGTCCGGACGAAGACGGCACGGCTGGGGCCGGCGACGGCGGAGCGGCGGAGGGCGACGTGCCCTGGCAGCGCGGAAGGCTGCTGGCCAGCGGTCCGCGGCTCGCCGACCTCGCGGCGTTGTCGGCGGCTCTGCCGACGTTCTTGCAGGAGCGGCTGCACGACCTCTCACACGAGGTGCGCAGCGGCTATCGCGCGCTCATCGTGACGACGTGGGCGTCGGCCACGGCGGCCGCCGCGCTGCTGGCGGCGCTGGGGGCTCTGAGTTACCGCTGGGTGTTTCGGCCACTCCGGCTGCTCGGTCACGGGTCGCGTCGGGTGGCTGCGGGCGACTTTGCATTCCGGCTGAAGCTCGACACCAGCGACGAGATGGCCGAGCTGGCCGCCGCGCTCAACGACATGACGCAACGGTTCGAGGAAATCCGCGATGATCTCGACAAGCAGGTGGAGCTGCGGACCCGCGAGGTCATCCGCAGCGAGCAGCTCGCGAGCGTCGGATTTCTCGCCGCAGGCGTGGCCCACGAGATCAACAATCCGCTGGCTTCGATCGCGATGTGCGCCGAGTCGTTAGAGAGCAGGCTCGTATCTCTGGCACCGGAGGCCGACGACGCGCAGGTCGCCAAGCGATACCTGGAACTCATCCAGAACGAGGCCTTCCGCTGCAAGGGCATCACGGAGAAGCTGCTCGACTTCTCCCGGTTGGGCGAGGTGCGGCGGCAGGCGACCGCCCTCGTCCCCCTCGTGGCGGATGTGGCGGACATGCTCCGGCACGTGGGACGCTTCGCCGGCCGGTCCATCGAGATCGACGAGGGACTCGACGCCCTGGTGATGGTCAACCCGCAGGAAATCAAGCAGGTCGTCCTCAACCTCCTCGTCAACGCGCTCGATTCAGTGGAAGAGTCTGGCCAAGTCCGCGTCGGCGTGCGCCGCAGTGGACAGCAGGCCATTCTCACCGTCGCCGACGACGGCTGCGGCATGACGGCGGAGGTGCTCGAGCACCTCTTCGAGCCCTTCTTCACGCGGCGGCGGTCGGGGCAGGGCACCGGGCTCGGCCTGTCGATCGTGCATCGCATCGTCGCCGACCACGGCGGCAGGATCGAGGCGTCCAGCGCCGGTCCGGGCATGGGCGCGACATTTCGCGTCACGTTGCCGCTGGTCCCCGCCACCGAGGCGGTTCGGCACGACGCGGCCAATGACTCGCCCGGCCGCGCAGCCTGACGGTTCGCCCGGCACCCACCCAGCCACCACGGAGGTTCATCATGAAGCAGCAGACCCGTCCGATGCGGATCCTGTTCGCCGACGACGAGGCGTCGATCCAGGAGCTGATGCGGATCGAACTCCCGCGGCTCGGCCACGAGGCGACGGTTTGCCCCGACGGCCGCACGGCGCTGGCTGCGCTGGATCGCACGGCCTATGACTGCGTGCTCGTCGACCTCGACATGCCAGGCGTCGGCGGGATGGAGGTGATCGCGCGGGTGCGCGAGACGTCGGCCGACACCGAGACGGTGATCATCACCGGCAAGTCGTCGCTGGAATCGGCCGTCGCCGCGGTGCGGCAGGGCGTGTTCGACTACCTGACGAAGCCCTGCAAGCTCGCCGAGATCCAGGCGGTGCTCGAGCGGGTGCGGAAGAAGCGCGAGCTGACGACGCGGCTGCGGGCGCTCGAGCGGCGGGTGCGGCGGGCCGAGGGCACGAGCCAGCTCGTCGGGGCATCTGCCGGGCTCGAGCGGGTGCGGCGGCTGGTGGCCCGCGTGGCGGCCAGCGACGCCAACGTGCTCGTTCGGGGCGAGACGGGAACGGGCAAGGAGCTCGTCGCCCGGGCCATCCACGAGGGGAGCACCCGGGCCGCCGGGCCGCTCGTCGCGGTCAATTGCGGCGCCCTGCCGGAGCACCTGGTGGAGAGCGAACTCTTCGGCCATCGAAAGGGGGCCTTCACCGGCGCGGACGAGCACCGGGCGGGATTGTTCGAGGTGGCCGACGGGGGAACCCTGTTTCTCGACGAGGTCGGCGAGCTGCCCAAGCCGCTGCAATCGCGGCTGCTGCGGGCGCTCGAGAGCGGCGAGATCCGCCGCGTCGGCGACAATCAGCCGATCATGGTCGACGTGCGGGTCGTGTGTGCCACCCACCGATCGCTGGAGGAGATGGTGGCGGCCGGGGAGTTCCGCGAGGATCTGTTGTTTCGGATCAACACGTTCGAAATCCTCGTGCCGCCGCTGCGAGAGCGGCTCGATGACGTGCCCGAACTGGTGCGGCACTTCATCCGCAAGGCGCGGCCGCAAACGCCTCCCGGCGCCGTTCTCGTCGCCGACGACGTCGTGCAGGCGATGGCGCAGCACCGCTGGCCGGGCAACATCCGCGAACTGTCCAACGTGGTGGAGCACGCCCTGGTCTTGTGCGATGAGCTGCCACTGCTGCTCGACCACCTGCCGGCGAGGCTGGGAGTCTCGTCGGCGAGGCCGTCGATGCCGAGTGCCGCCGCTGCCGCCGCACAGCCCGCGTTGCCGCCGGAATCACCGGCGATGACGGCACGGCCGCTGAGTCTGCGCGAGCTCGAGATGCGGGCCATCCAGGAGGGGCTCGAGCGGAACCATGGCAACAAAGCCCGCACCGCCGAGGAGCTCGGCATCAGCCTCAAGACGCTCTACAACAAGTTGCATCAACTGCAGGACGCCGCCCCGCGGGATGCGGCGAACGTGGCCTGACGCCGTCCGACGCAGATTGACTCGGCGACGCCCAACGCTTCCCGGCCTGAGCTAGTGCGCATCCCGGTTTGGTGTAGCGACGGCTTCGGGGCGGCAAAAGTCTCGTCGCGTGGGCCGAGGCGGCCCAAAGCTCCTCGAGCGTTCGCCGACCCCTCGCC
>JBIJCD010000152.1:0-7758 GCA_044344895.1 Pirellulales bacterium
CACCAGCGGGCGGATGCCCGCCAAGAAAAAATCGCAGGATGCGATGTTTTTCGTGTATCAGGATGCGATGTTCCGCTTGGAGCGGACGCGGCGTTCTCTTTGTGCAGCGTCGCAAGGATGCGACGCGCAGCACCAGCGGGCGGATGCCCGCCAAGAAAAAATCGCAGGATGCGATGTTTTTCGTGTATTCAGTCCAGGGCCACGTCGTCGACGCGATACCCCTCGACGCCATCCCGGGTGGCGATGACGATGAAGCCGTTGCCCGCGGCCCGATAGCCGCCGATTCCCGTCAGCGGGGCGCCGTGCCGGTAGCGGTCGACGACGCGGCCGTCGGCCCAGGCCACCGTCACCGATCCGTCGGGCGCGGCGATCAGCCATTGCCGGCGGGGCGTGCCCAGGAGGTCGGCCCAAGCCACGGGGTCGATCGGGCCGTCGCGGTGCACGCCGTCGGCCAGGTCGAGCGACCAGATCCGTTCTCCCGCAGGATCGACTCCGACCGCCACGTTCTGGCCGATCCGTTCGCCGGCGAGTCCCAGCACCGCCCAGGCGGCATCCGGCGCGACGGGCCCGGAGAACATCGCGTAGAACGGCGGCCCCACCGGACGGCCGCCGGCGGGCAGCGGCTCGCCCGCCCTGCCCTCGGGCGAGATCGGCACGAGCCGGCCGCGGCCGTCGACACAGAGCAAGCCGCGGCGGCCGGCTGCGTCCGGCGCGGCGGCGGCCACGGCCACTGCCGCTTCGAGCGAACGCTCACGCCACAGCCGGTGCCCGGAGAGATTCGCGGCCTGCACGCCCACAGTGCCCCGGTAGCCGGCGACGATCTCCGGCGTGCCGTCGCCATCGAGGTCGACGAGGTCGGCCGCAGCGATGCCGGCGTGGGGCGGGCTCTCCCACGGCGGGTACGACGCGTGCAGCTTCCAGGTGTCGTCGAAGACGAACACCTGCTGGCCGCCGCGGTTGCCGCCGAGCCACCACCGCCTGCCGGTCGCGTCGACGGCGGTGCGCAGGAACCCCACCGCGGCGTCGTCGGGTAGATCGAGCTCGTGCCGGGCGATCTCCCGGCCTTCGCCGTCAAGCACGGCCACGGTGCGCCAGCCGTCGAGTGCCGCGATCCGGGCGTCGCTCGCCGAGGCGCCGTCGCTGCAGACGACGTTGCCGGGGATGGCGATCCCATCCGCCCGCCACGCCCGCACCAGCTTGAAGCGGTCTGGCTGCCGGCGGGGGGCGATCACCTGCTCGGGCAGGCGTTCCACCGCGGTGCCGCCGGCGACCCGCTCGAGCAGCTGCCGATACTCGCGCAACCGGGTCTCGAAGCGGTCGCGGACGAGGGGCACGGTCGAGCGGCCGGCCGCGACCGCGGCGAGCACGGCGGTCACGTCGTCGCCGATGCGGTGGTGGTCGCCCGATTGGACGTCAGCGACCGTGCCGTCGGGGGCGAGCACGACGACGGCCGGGAGGGTGGCGATGCCGAAGGCCTCCGCGGCGACGCTCCGCGAATCGCGGAGGATCGTGCCGCCTGCCGTCCAGGCCTCCGCCCGCTCGCGGATGGCGGCGTCGGTGACATCGGTGTCGTCGACGCTCACGGCGTAGTGCTTCACGGCCGCCGTCGCGGACTGCTCCCGCACCGCGGCGGCCACCAGCGGCATCGTCCGCCGGCATGGCTCGCAGCCCGTGAAGAAGAATTCGAGCACGGCGGCCGAGCCCGTGAGGTCGGCCGTGGCGACGGTCGTGCCGTCGAGTCCCGCGAGCACGAACTGCGGGCAGCTTCTGCCGATCAGCCCGCTGGGGGCCTGGGGGGCCGACGGTGGCTCCAGCCGGGCGACGCGGCCGGCGCCCGGCGGCACCTCGAACGCGAAGGCCTCGTCGGGGACCGTCGGCCGGAATTTCGCGTTCACGAAGTCGACGATCACCGCCAGGCCGCCCACGGGCCCGCCCTGCTGCGCGAGATGCTTGGCATATTCCCCTGTCGGCAGTGACAGCCGGCGGAGCAGCCGCTCGCGGCGGTCGATCCAGAGGACGAGCGGCCCGTCGGCTTTCGGGACCGTCACCACGGTGCAGTCGTGCCCCTCCACTTTCTCGGTGCCGGTGATGCGCGGCTTGTCGACGGCGTCGGCGACGATCAGGTCGACCGTATCGTCCGCAAGCAGCAGCGGCAGCTGCGTCGGGCAGCCGGCGTCGCCCTCCGCCAGCGCCATGCGGATCTGCTCGTCGGCGAAGACCTGGTCCAGGCCCAGCGGGCTCTGCACGGCCTCTTCGAGCACCTGTCCGGGCACGTTGCCCACCGCGCCGCGGAGCATCGTGCCGTCGACGGCGATGCGGGCGTCGTAGGCGTCGATCCGCAGCCGGTCGGGCCGCTGGAAGACCACACGGAAGGGGATCGTCTGCTCGACCTCGGTGCCGTTGCGGACGTAGCGGATCCGCACGATACCGTCGTCGGAATAGCCCGCCGCCCCGCGGTAGGCGGCGCTCATGCCGTCGAGCAGGCCGCGCGGGTCGCTGCCGCAGCCCGGCGCCGTAACCAGGCACAGCAGGGCGAGCGCCGCGAATCGGAAACATCTGGGTGCCATGTGCATCCCGTCATCATGGCCGAAACGCTGCCGAACCGGCCAGAGCGCCTGCCGCGTCGCACGGGCCGACGGCGTGGGCGGCAGCGGGTACGATGGGTCGCAAGCGAGCAACGCATCATGAAGTGCATCACCCTGGAATACGGCGCCGGCGATCCTCTCGTCATCGAGCCCGGCGCGGGTGCGCGGGTGGCGGAGTGCCGTGGGCCCGCGGGCGTCGGCGGCGCGGCGGCGCGGCAGGCGGTCGCGGCCGTGCTGGCAACTCCGGCCGACGGCCCGCCGCTCGCCGGACACGTGGTCCCCGGCGACCGCGTGACGATCGCGGTCAGCGGCGACGTGCCGCAGGCGGCGGCGGTCGTCGCGGCGGTGGTCGATGCGGTCGCCGCAGCCGGCGTGCATGTGGAAGACATCACCGTGCTGCGGGCGTCTCCCCTCGACGGCTTGGCAGGCTGCGACAGGCCGCTGCCTGTGCTCGCGGTGCCGGCGGGTGTCGGCGGCACGATCGAGTTCGAT
The DNA here is from genome assembly GCA_044344895.1 of Pirellulales bacterium. Lineage (GTDB taxonomy): Bacteria > Planctomycetota > Planctomycetia > Pirellulales > UBA1268 > CAMCQY01. The sequence goes on from JBIJCD010000152.1 coordinate 3,078, forward strand.
CCGGCGGCCGAGCAGCAGACTTCGTACATCGCGGCCGACGCGGCGGGTCGGCCGATCCACGTCGCCCGGGCGCTCGTCGATGCCGACGTCGTGGTGGCCGTGGGCGGCTGGGGGTGGGATGCGGCCTGCCGCGGACGGGGGCTCGACGGCGAGCTGTGGCCGGCGTTTTCGCGGCAGATCTGCCGGCAGAACCTGATCGCGTCGCTCGCGGCCCGCGGCCGCCGCGGGCTCACCGCATGGCGGCAGGGCTGTCGCGAGGCGATGTGGCAGCTGGGGCTTTCCGCGACCCTGCGGGTCGTGCCCGGTCGCGGCGACACGCTGCACGCCACGGCCTTCGGCCTGCCCGCCACCGCGGCCCGTCAGGCCCGGGCATTGGCTGCCGGCTGGCGGCCGCAGGTGTCCGCACCGGCTGCCCTGACGATCGCGTCGCTCTCCGATCCCCACGGTGGGCCACCGATGCTGCTGCGGGCCGTGGCCGCCGCGGCCCGGGTCACGCATCCCGCCGGCACGATCTGCGTGGCAAGCCGGCTCGCCACGCAGCCGGGAGTGATCTTCTCGCGGTGGCGGGAGGGGGCGCCGCTGCAGCCGCTGGTGCGGGAGGCGTTGGCCACCGGCGAGCAGCCGCTGGTCGCCGACGCCTTCCTGACCAGGTTCTTCGCCCGCGGGCTGGGCGACCGGCGGCTCGTGCTGCTCTCCGATCTCGACGAGGCCACGGTCGAGGGGCTGGAGTTCGGCTACGCCGCATCGGCCGAGGTGGTGGAGCGGCTCGCGCACCGGTCCGATAGCGTCGCCGTGCTCGCCGAGGCCGACCGCATGCTGCCCGAGAGCTGATCGAGTCGGGATCGGCGGTGATCGCTCCAGAACGATCCGTGCTCCACGCCGACCGAAAGCAGTCGAGAGCGGTACATGAGCCGTCAGCGTGCCGCCCACACGGGCGCCACGAACGGCTCGCGCCGCAGCGGCCCCCAGTGCCGCGAGTCGCGGCTGCCCGATGGAAAATCCCCGAGCACGAAGAACTCGTGCGCTCCGAGCCGCCACTCGACGCGGCCGTCGGCGGCCGGGCGGTACAGCACGTCCCGCCAGACGACGAACCGCTCGATCGTGCCGGCCTGCTCGTCGCACGCGGCCATCGCATCGGGTTCTGAAGGAGGTGCACCACTGCCGAGCCACACGGCCAGCGGCGGCGTCGCGGCGGCGTCCGGCGTTGTCTCGCCAGGGGCCGCGTCGTCCGGCCAGGGACGCTCGATCTGCCAGCCTGTCGGACCGCCGGCAGGCAGGCAGGAACGGCCGTGCGGCGCGGCTGCGTCGCACCGCCAGCAGGCCGCCACGAGATGGCCGTCGAGCCGGCCGGCCACCACCGCGAACGTGCCGGCGGTCGGTGGCCGCCAGCCAACCACGAACGGGCCGACGCGGGCCCTCAGCAGTGCCGGCGACGGGCGGTCGGCGATGCGGATCACCGCCGCGAGGCCGACGTCGCGGACCGGCAGGAGCAGCCGTCGCTCCGTCGGAGCGAAGTCGGCGTCGTCGAGGACGACCCCTGCTGCGGCCGCGTGCCGGCAGGGCCGGCCGCCCGGCGCGGCCTCCGGCAGGCCGAAGCCGGGCACCGCCGAGGCCGTCTCGGCCAGGATCGGCGGCGGTGCGACGATCCGGCGGCCATCGACGAGCAGGTCGCCCTCGTCGATGGAGATCCGTTCGCCCGGCAGCCCCGCCACCCGCTTGATCGCAGCCCCGCCATCGGCTGCCGCGAGCACCCACCGCTCGAACCGCCGCGGCTCGCGCCGGCCTGTGAGGATGGACAGGGGATCGGTGGCGACCACGTCACCCGGCATGAGCCCGGGTGCCATCGACAGCCCGTCGACCTCGTAGCGGGCGGGCCGGGACAGTGCGGCCGCGAGCATGCCGGCCGCCACCAGACCGGCCGCCACCAGCGCGAGGGCGACGCGGCGGCCCGCTGCCGCTACACGTTCACCCACTGGTGGCTCTTGGCGCTCTTGAGCACCGCGTCGCAGACCTTCTGAGTCTCCAGCGCGTCGCGGAACGTCGGGTGGGCCGGCTGCTTCTTGGCGTAGGCCTCGAGGAAGTCGGCCACCTGGTGGACGAAGCTGTGCTCGTAGCCGATCGCCAGTCCCGGCACCCACCACTTGTCCATGTAGGGATGGTCGCCGTCGGTCACGTGGACGCTCTTCCAGCCCCGCATCGGTCCCGCGTCCTTGTAGTCGAACACCTGCAGCCGGTGCAGGTCGTGCAGGTCCCACTTCAGGCTCATGTTCTCGCCGTTGATCTCGAACGTGTAGAGGGCCTTGTGGCCGCGGGCGTAGCGGGTGCTCTCGAAGAGCCCCAGCGAGCCGTTCTCGAAGTGGCAGAGGAAGGAGCAGGCGTCGTCGATCTCCACCGGCTCAACCTTGCCGGTGAGCTGGTGCTTCCGCTCCTTGACGAACGTCTCGGTCATGGCCGTGACGTCGCTCACCGAGCCGTTGAGCCAGATGGCCGTGTCGATGCAGTGGGCCAGCAGGTCGCCGGTCACGCCGCTGCCGGCCGCCTTGGCGTCGAGCCGCCACAGGGCCGCGCCCCCCTGCGGCAGGTCGGCGCTGATCGTCCAGTCCTGGAGGAACTCGGCCCGGTAGTGGAAGATCCGGCCGAGCTTCCCCGAGTCGATGATCTGCTTGGCGAACGTGACGGCGGGGATGCGGCGGTAGTTGTACCAGACGGTGTTGGGCACGCCCGCCTTCTCGACGGCTGCCACCATCTTCTCTCCCTCGGCCGTGTCCATCGACAGCGGCTTCTCGCAGAGGATCGCCTTGCCGTGCTTGGCCGCCTCGATCGCGATCTCGGCGTGAAGGTTGTTGGGCGTGCAGATGTCGATGGCGTCGATGTCGTCGGCGGCGACGAGTTTCCGCCAGTCGCTCTCCACCCGCTGGTAGCCCCAGCGGTCGGCGAAGGCCTTGGCCTTGCCGACGTCGCGTGCCGCCACGGCCTGGAGCACCGGCAGGTATTCGAGGTCGAAGAAGTCCTTGACGCGGTTGTAGCCGTTGGAATGGGCGCGGCCCATGAAGCCGTAGCCGATCATGCCGATGCGCAGGGGCTTGGACATTGCTGTGGTCCTTGATGATGGGGAAGTGGCGAGGAGTCTTGGTGGCGGGAAGTCTTGGGAAATGGTCCGCTGCGGGACGGTGGAAGTCTCGTCGCGGATGAGCTTGCTCCTTCTACGACCTGCGGCAGTTCAAACCTCAGGAGGTCGCAATCTCATAAGCTCCTCGAGCTTCCACCGATCCCTCCGCTGGCCGGTTGATGAGCGTGCCGCAGCCCGACAGCGGTTCAATTCCAGCCGTGGGCGTCGCGGACGGCGATCATGGTCTTGAGGATGGTGTTCCAGGTGGCGGGGTTCTCGAGGGTGGCGTTGGGGAACATGCAGCCGTCCCAGCAGATGTGCTTGATGCCCCGCTGCTCGGCGTCCTGGAGCCAGTAGCCCGCGCACTTCACGATGTCGAGCTTGCCGTTGGGGTCGTCGGCCGGGCAGTGCTTGCCGGTCTTGTCGTGCGAGCCGGCGCCGTGCACGTGGCCGTCGTTTTGGGCCACGTGGAAGTCGATCGTCCAGGGGCGGAGCTTGGCGACCATCTTCTCGTAGGCGGGCCAGAATTCGGCGTCGGTGTAGCCGGGCTTCACCAGGGCGTGCTCCGGCGCGTTGTAGCCGAGCAGATAGAGGTAGGTGTGCGCCAGGTCGGCCTGGAAGCCGAGCGTCTCGGGCATGCCCACCTCCTCGAGCAGGTCGAGCATGTCCTTCCAGGAGTGCATCCCCGCCCAGCAGATCTCCCCCTCGGCCGCGAGCCGCTGGCCGTTGTCCTTGGCGATCTTCGCCGCCTCGCGGAACGTCTCGGCGATCTTCGCCGTGTTGGCCCGGGGGTTCTCCCGCCACTTGGCCACACCGAACTCGGCGGAGTCGATGCGGATCACGCCGTACTTGCGCACGCCGTGCTTCTCGAACACCTTCGCGATCCGGCAGGCCATCCGGACGGCCGAGAGGAACTTCTCCCGCGCCGCGGCGTCGCCCATCGCGGAGTCGCCCACCGTGCCCGGCCAGACGGGGGCCACCAGCGACCCCACCGTGAAGCCATGCTTGAGAATCGTGTCGGCGATCCTCACAAGCTCGGCGTCACTGGCCTCGGGGTTGGTGTGCGGCAGGAAGAGGAAGTAGTCGATGCCGTCGAACTTCTGGCCGCCGACGTTGGCCGCGGCCGTGAGCTCGAGCATGCGGTCGAGGCTGATCGGCGGCTCCTGTCCCGGATCGGTGCCCTTGCCGACGAGGCCGGGCCACATGGCGTTGTGGAGCTTGGGGGCGGAGTGGGTGGGCATGATGCGTCGGGTCCTTGCTAGGTCGCGATAAGGGAAGATTTAGAAGTCGGTGACGATGGGCCGGGGCTGCCCGTGCCGTCTCGCCGGACGTTCGCTCCGGGCATCCTGCCCTCCGCTCTCTCGATGCCGGCTACGCTTCGCCATCCTGGCTCCGCTGGCCGCCAACGCCGGCTCGATCGGCACGGGCAGCCCCTCGCACAATCGCCGGGGGCGGCCGCCGACACGGACGGATTGAGGTGTCGAGTTACGCCTTCCTTCCGTGCTTGGGCAGGTCGGTGTGGACGTCGGGGCCGAAGTAGCGGAGCGACACGAGCGGGCCGGGGCCGGTGTT
>JBIJCD010000042.1:0-14368 GCA_044344895.1 Pirellulales bacterium
CGGTCCCAGATCGCCTTGCCGACGAGCTTGCCCTGCCCCTCGGCCACCGCGTCCCGCAGCAGGAACCGCTCCCCCTCGAACACGCACCACGACAGCCCCTCGTCGGGCACGCGGCCCTCGTTGGCCGCCTCGGTCGTGCTGGCGAACCACCGCTCGTCGATGCCGCCGCGGTCGAGGCCGTAGGAGTAGTAATCGTCGGGGTGGAGCCGCACCCGCTTGCCGGGATGGAGGAAGCTGCGTGGCACCCAGGTGGGCGAGAGCCGCAGGATGCCCTTGCCTGCGGACATCGCCTTGTCGAGGGCGGAGCCCACGTTCTTGGCTTCGGGCAGGCGGGCGGAGGTGCGGGTGGCGGCGGCCATGAAAAACCCCTGTCGAGGACGCGAAAGACCGTGGTGAAATCCGGTCCGAAAGTTGTACGGCTCCCGCACAGGCCCCGCAAGGAGCGGAGGCGTCCGCCGCCGCGGGCCATTCGGCCACTCGCTCACGCCCGCAGCCCGGCGGCGATCTCCTCGGCCAGCCGCCGCACCGACAAGGGCGCCGAGCCCTCGGCCTTGTTGTTGATCGTGATGAACACGTCGCGGCCGGCAGACGCTACCCCGTGGGCGAGCCCGGCCAGCGCCGTCCGCGTGGGCCGGTCCTCCTCGACGAGCCTGTCGAACGGGAAGTAGCCCGCCTTCGCCTCCTCGTAGCCGCGGCCCGCGTGCAGATTCCAGCGGGCGACGAGCGGTCCACGGGCGTCGGGTCGCGTGAGGCCGAAGGCGTCGGCCTGTGCGTCGGCCGGCGGCATCCGCGCATGAACCGCCAGGCAGGGCACGCCGCCCGCATCCCGCACCGCCGCCGCGAAGCCCGCCGTCACGAGCTGGGGGTCGCGCACCTCCACGGCATACAGCGGCCGTCCCTCCCGTCCGTCGGGCAGGCTCCGCGGCAGCATCGCGAGAAACGCGGCGAGCCGCGCCGCGAGCCGCGCCGGCTCGGCGAGCAGGCGGTGACCGAGCGGCGGAAACTGGAACACGAGCGGCCCCGCCCGGTCACCGAGGCCGGCGAGCGCCGGCAGGACGAACGCCGTCGTGGCGGCCGCTGCGTCGAGGAACGAGGGGTTGTCGCGGGACGCCTCGCCGGAGCCCGGCTTCCGCACCACCGGATCGGTGATCGCGGCGGGCGCCTTGACGACGAACCGGAAGTCGGCGGGCACCTGCGCCGCGTAGGCGGCGAAGTCCGCGGCCGCCAGCGGCGCGTAGAAGGTGCGGTCGAGGCTCACGGTGCGGAAGAGCGGATGTTGCGCGTAGGCGGAAAGCCCGGCGCGGGCGAGCCGCTGCTCGCCCGGCGGCCGGCCCGCTTCGGCGGCATACACGAGCCCCGTCCAGCCGGGAAACGACCAGCTCGACGTGCCCAGCCGGATCCGCGGCGGCAACCCGGCCGCCAGCCCGGCCGCGGTCGGGTCGACGGCGGCCGGCTCCACGGGCCGGGGCCTGCGGCGGTCGGCGGCCGGCAGCGGCTCGTCGTCGAACAGCGCTCGTTGCCTGTCTGCCACGTCGATGGTCCATCCCTGCGTGTGACTAGAGCGGCACGGTGCCTTCCGCCAGATCGCGCGACACCTGCCTGAAGCCGTCAATGATCCGCGCCGTCACGGGTCCGGGGACCGCCGCGAAGCGGTGGTCGTCGACGGCGGCGACCGGCGTGATCTCCCCCATCGTGCCGGTGACGAACATTTCGTCCGCGGCAGCGAACTCGGTCGCCGGCACGTCACGGACGACGGCCGCGACGCCCAAGGCCGCGCAGATCTCGAGCACCGCCGCGCGGGTGACCCCCTCGGGGCACGCCCGCGTCGTCGACGTCGCGACGCCGCCGCCCCGCACCAGGAAGACGTGCGTGGAGCTCGTTTCGGCGAGCATGCCCGCGGCGTCGAGCAGGATCGCGTCGTCGGCGCCGACGGCGTTCGCCTCGAGCTTGGCGAGGATGCTCGTGAGCTGGTTGCAGCTGTGGATGTGCTGGTCGAGGACGTCGGCAGACGGCCGCCGCTGCCGCGACACCATCAGCCGGATGCCGCCGACGTTGTCGAACACCGGCGGCTTGTGTTCCGCCAGAATGAAGAATGAGCAGCGGCCGAGGTTCACCCGCGGATCGAGACCGCTGGTGTATTTGAGGCCGCGGGAGACGGTCAGCCGCACGTGGACGCCGTCGTGCATGCGGTTGGCCGCGAGTGTGCGGCCAAGTTCACGGACGAGCAGGGCATCGTCGGGATAGCCCTCGTAGCGGAGCATCTCGGCGCTCCGTCGCAGCCGCGCGAGGTGCCGTTCGAGGCGGAAGATCCGGCCGTCGATGTTCACGACGATCGCGTCGTTGGCGGGATTGCGGCGCTGGAGCATGACGTGAGCCGATCGTACAGGGCCAGGGCGGCATCCAGGAAGTCGACGCCGGGCGGCGCCGGCTCGGGGGCGTCGTCCCGCTGCGGCACGAAGCCTGTCGACGCCCAGGTGCCCGCATACCAGTGCGGCGCCCAGACGCCATCCTGCGGATGGGGCCCGGCGGGCCAGCGCAGCATCGCCGGATCCCAGGCGATGCCCACAGCCGCGCACAGCTTCGCGAGCGTGCCCGCGGGATCGCGCTGCAGATCGGCCGCATCGATCACCGGCGGCGGCGAGCCGCGGCGCCGCTCGATCTGCTCAGCGAGCCGCACCTGCCAGGGGAGACCGGTCTCCTCCAGGGTCATCCGACCGAAGACCTTGCGGTAGCTCGTGATCACGCGGGCCGGGTGCCGCACGAGCAGGGCGTGGTCGAGCGCGTCGAGCCAGTCCCCCAGCATCTCCTCACGCATGTGGTGGGCCATGTGCTTCTGGTACCACAGCGGCCGGTCGAGCGGGGGGCGGCCGGCCGCGAGCCGGTCCGCCACGACCCGCCAGTCGTGCGACTGCGACGCCAGCACCTCGGCACGGCCGGGATGCTGGAGGCCGGTGGCGACGAGATAGGCCGCGTAGAACGGCTCGTCGCTGACGACGCAGTCGGACCGCGAGGAAAACGACCGCATCAACGCCGTGGAAAGATTCCGCGGTCCCGACCAGATGGCGAGGCGGCGGCAGGGCGAAGCGACGTTCATCGGCGGACTGCGACGGCGGTGCGGAGCGACGCGGGGCAGCGTATCATGCCCGCGGCCGCACCCCGCGTGGAAGCATTTCGTGACCGCACCCGCGCCCCCTGCCCCTGCGTCCGCCGCGATCGACGCCCTCGCCCACAGGCTGCGAGGTGAGCTGCTGCGCGACGACCTGACGCGGACGGTTTATTCCACCGACGCCTCCGAATACCAGGAGCGGCCGCTGGCCGTGGCCCTGCCCGCCGCGGAGCGGGACATCCGCGAACTGGTGCTGTTCGCGGCAGAGCATCGTGTCGGACTGATCCCACGGGCGGCCGGCACGTCGCTGGCCGGACAGGTCGTCGGCGGCGGGATCGTCGTCGATCTCGGCCGCCACCTCAACCGCATCGTGTCGCTCGACGTGGAGCGGCGGCGGGTCCGCGTGCAGCCGGGCGTCGTCCGCAACGAACTCAACAGCTTCCTCGCGCCGCACGGCCTGTTCTTCGGTCCCGAAACCTCCACCGCCTCCTGGGCGATGATCGGCGGCATGGTGGGTAACAACTCCTGCGGCTCGAATTCGATCGCCTACGGCTCGACCCGCGACCACCTCGTCGCCACCCGGGGCTTCCTGGCGGACGGCTCGGAGGCGACGTTCCGTCCGCTCTCCACAGCGGAGTTCGCCGCGAAGTGTGCCGGCCCGGACTCGCTCGAGACCCGGATCCACCGCGAGCTGCGCGACCTGCTCTCGGACGCGGCCACCCGCCGACTGATCCGCGACTCCTTTCCCCGGCCCGAGGTCACCCGCCGCAACACGGGCTACGCCCTCGACGCCCTCATGGATGCGTCGTGCTTCGATCCCGCGGCGGAACGGCCGTTCAATCTCTGCCGCCTCATCGCCGGCTCCGAGGGCACGCTGTTCATCGGGGTGGAGTACGAGCTCGGCCTCATTCCGCTGCCACCGCCCGGCGCGTTGCTCTGCGTCCACTGCCGCGACGTCGACGAGGCGCTGCGGGCCACGCTCGTGGTGATGCGTCACCACCCGGCCGCGGCGGCCGCGCCGGACGGCTGCCAGCTCACGGGCTGCGAGCTGATCGACAAGAAGATTCTCGACTGCACGCGGGACAACGCCGAGCAGTCGCGAAACCGGTCGTTCGTCGTCGGCGATCCCGGCGCGGTGCTGGTGGTGGAGGTGAAGCATGCCGACGCCGCCGCGGTGATCGCGACGCTGCGGCGGATCGAGGACGACCTGCGGGGGGCCGGGCTCGGCTACGCCTATCCGGTGCTCGTCGCCGAGGAGGGCAACAAGGTCTGGGAGCTGCGGCGGGCCGGCCAGGGACTCGTCAACAACCTGCCGGGCGACGCCAAGCCGCGCGAGATCGTCGAGGACACGGCGGTCGCCGTCGCCGACCTGCCCGCCTACATCGCCGACTTCGACCGGCTGCTCGACGAAACGTACGGCATCGACTGCGTCCACTACGCCCACGCGGGCGCGGGCGAGCTCCACCTGAGGCCGCTCTTCGACCTGCGGTCGCCGGCGGGCCTGAAGATGTTCCGGGCCGTGGCCACCGACGTGGCGGCCCTCGTGAAGCGCTACCGCGGCAGCTTGAGCGGCGAGCACGGCGACGGCCGGCTCCGCGGCGAATTCATCCGCACGATGGTGGGCGACGACTGTTACCGGCTCTTCGAGCGGGTGAAGCGGGCCTTCGACCCGTTGGGGATCCTTAATCCCGGCAAGATCATCGACACCCCGCCGATGGACACATCGCTGCGGATCCTGCCGGGCGAGCCCGAGCCGCACCACGACACGGTGTTTCGCTTCGCCGACACCGGCGGCGTGCTCCGGGCCGCCGAGAAGTGCACCGGCGTCGGCCAGTGCCGCAAGTCGGCGGCGATCGGGGGCACGATGTGCCCGAGCTACATGGCCACCCGCGACGAGCGGCACACGACGCGGGCCCGCGCCAACGTGCTGCGGCAGGCGCTCTCCGGCCCGCCCGCCGCTGCCGATCCCTGGAGCCGGCCCGAGATCGCCGACGTGATGGACCTGTGCCTCTCCTGCAAGGCCTGCAAGAGCGAGTGCCCGTCGAACGTCGACATGGCCCGGCTCAAGGCCGAGTGGGAGCAGCACCGCCACGACGCGCGGGGCGTGCCCCTCCGCAGCCGGCTGATCGCCGGCTCGGCGGCCGCGATGCGGCGGGCGATGCCGCTCGCGTGGGCCTACAACCTCGCTGTGAACGCGCCGGGCATCTCGCGGCTGGTGAAGCGGTCGTTGGGGTTTGCGGCTGGCCGGTCGCTGCCGCGGCTGCACGGCACGACGCTCACGGCGTGGCTCGAGCGGCGGCGCCGCAGCCCGCGCTCCGCGCCGCTCGGCCGCGTGCACCTCTTCGTCGACGAGTTCACCGACACGCTCGACGTGCCCGTCGGCATCAAGACCGTCGAGCTGCTCGAGTCGCTCGGCTACGAGGTGGTGGTGCCCCGCCATGTTGACAGCGGCCGGGCCCAGATCTCGAAGGGACTCCTGCGGGAGGCCCGCACGCTCGCAGCCCGCAACGTGGAGCTGCTCGATCCGGTGGTGCGGGACGACGCGTTGCTCGTGGGCATCGAGCCCTCGGCGATCCTGGGCTTCCGCGACGAATTTCCCGACCTCGTGCCGGAGCCGCTGGCCGCGGCCGCCAGGCGGCTGGCGAGCCGGACGCTGCTCGTCGACGAGTTTCTGGCCCGCGAGGCCGACCGCGGCCGGATCACCGCGGCCGCGTTCACGGACCAGTGCCGGCGGATCAGGCTCCACGGCCACTGCCACCAGAAGGCGCTCGCCTCGCTCGACGCCACGGTCCGCGCCCTTTCACTGCCGCGGAACTACGCCGTGGACGTGATCCCCAGCGGCTGCTGCGGCATGGCAGGATCGTTCGGCTACGAGCGGGAGCACTTCGGGCTCTCGATGGCGATCGGCGAACTCGTGCTCTTTCCCGCCGTCCGTGCGGCCGCGGCCGACGACACGATCGCCGCCGCCGGCACCAGCTGCCGCCACCAGATCAAAGATGGCACCGGCCGCGCGGCGCTGCACCCGGTGGAGGTGTTGCATGCGGCGCTGCGGTAGCGTTCGCGAGTGACTGCGCTGGCCCGGGGCTGCCCATGCCCCATCGCCGGACGTTCGCTCCGGCCCTCCCGGCCTCCGCTCTCTCGAAGCTGACTGCGCTTCGGCATCCATGCCTGCGCTGGTCAGCTACGCCGGCTCTCGGGGCACGGGCAGCCCCTCGCGGATCTCCTGACCAGCAGTTGTCGGCGGACACTCCGGACGGCAGCCGAGAACTATCATTCAGAGCCGCGGCTGCGTGCTTGCACGTGCCGCGCGCGGAGCTGGGCGAGCGTGTCGCGGACCTGCTCCCTCGTGCCGACAGCCACCCAGACGAGATGCCGGTACTCGCCCGGCGGCAGGCGGCCCGTGTCGTCGGTAGCGACCACGCCGCCGCCTGCGGCAGCCTGCTCGCGGATCACGCAGTTCCACTTCGCCACCCGCTGCTGCTCGAACCAGAATCTCCCGTAGGTGGCGGGCCGGCCGGTCGTGCGGCTCGTGTCGGGCGACCACGCTCCCATGGCGTGGCCGCCGTCGACCGTGGAGGCGATCACCGGCAGCGGCTGCTCCCCCTGCCCGTCGGGCAGCGGCGCGAGGCCGTCGTCGGGCCGCAGGCCGTGAAACGTGCGGAACTCCGCCGGCATGTAGCCCGTGAGCACCTCGAACGTCGCCTTCGTGTGCCGTTCGTCGGCGGGCAGCGTGAACGTCACGGCGTAGCGGATGGCATGCGGCAGGCCCGGGGCGCCGATCCGCACGTGTTTCTGGAAGATGTGGTTGGAGAGGGGCGTCGTGTTCACGGCCGGGTGGCCGTGGCTCGTCTCGCCGGGACGCAGCCAGAAGGCCGGCTGCGTGACGGTCGCCAGGTCGCGGCCGGCCGCGGAGATCCACAGCAGCCGGCTGGTGCTCGTCGGGCCCGCGCCGTCGTGCATGCTCCCCGCCTCGGTCGGGTTGAACGTCTCGTTGTGGAAGTCACCGCCGAAGTCGAGGTTCGACGCGGTCTGCAGCTGCCGGCCATGGTCGGCCGAGTCGATGAACTCGCGGCCATTCCAGGTGAGCGAGTGGATGGCACCGGCCACGCGGGAGGTCGTGGTGATGACGATCTCGGAGCCGCCCGCCGGCGCCCTGACGACGGTGTCGCCGGAGGCCGGCGGCGCGGCGCGGCCCACCGTGCAGAGCGCGGCACAGATGATCGCCGGTGCGAGCCGTGATGCCGCGGTCATGGGGAGCCCTCGCAACCAGGGCGCGGGTGGTCAGGGGTTCGGCGGCGCATCCACGAGCCCCACGCACACCAGCCGCTCGCGACGCACGCCGCCGTCCCGCGCGGCGACGCGAAGGTAGATCCGGCCGCCGCAGATCGAGGGCGTGGCGAAGGCCTCGTCACCGAGGGTGTTGACGCCGAGCTGCTCGAGCTTGTCGGGCCGAGCGCGGAACAGGTGGGTTTCGCCCGCCTCGCTCGTGGCGTAGATCGTGCCGTCGGCCAGCACGGGCGACGCGCTATAGTTGCCGCCGAGGCGGCCCTTCCATTTTTCCGCGCCGGTGGCGGCGTCCCAGCAGACGGCGATGCCGGCGTCGAGCACGCCGTAGAGGTGGCCGTCGTGGAGGATCATCGAGGGGACGTATTCCCGCTCGCCATTCTCCCAGTCGATCTGCGCGGAGCCGTCGGCCCGCACGGCCGAGATGTGGTTCTTGGGATAGCCGCCCGACGTGAACACCCGCGTGCCGTCGGTCACCGGTGTGGTGACGCATTCGGTGGTGGCGCCGTCCTGCTCCCAGAGGGTCTTTCCCGTGGCGGGGTCGTAGCTGATCACCTTGTCGCAGCCGGTGAGGATCAGCTGGTCGCGGCCGAAGAGACGGAAGACGATCGGGGAGGAATAGTTGGGCGCGGGCGGCCGCTCACGCTTCCACACGACGCCGCCGGTGCGACGGTCGAGCGCGGCGAGCGCGCCGCCCCCCTTGTGGTCGGCGCAGACGAGGACCGTGTCGCCGTGGAGGAACGGCGACGCGCCGTACCCCTGGTGGATGAGATAGTCGCAGAGCGTGACCTGCCAGAGCTGCTCGCCGGCGAGCGACAGCGCCGTGACCACGACGGATCCCGCCGTGGGAAACGCCACGAACAGCCGCTCACCGTCACAGGTGACGGAGCTCGATGCGCCGGTCGACCGCTCGTTCTTTCGCATCGCACCGCTGGCATGCACCATCCGGCTCCAGGCCTGCCGGCCGGTGGCACGGTCGTAGGACAGCACCGACTGGCTGCCCACGGCCTCGTCGCAGCTGGTGAGGTAGACGCGGTCGCCCACCACGGTGGGCGAGCTCGAGCCGCGGCCGGGCACGTCGGCCGACCAGACCACGTTCTCCGTGTCGGACCAGGACTGCGGCAGCCGCTGACCGGCGGCCGCGTGGCCGTCGTGCGTCGGCCCGCGCCACCAGGGCCAATCGCGGGCGGTGATCCCGGGAAGCGCGGGCCGCGGGGCATCGGGGGCCGCGGCGGCGGCCAGGGCCGGCAGGAGCGCGAAGGAGGCCATGAGCAAGGCCCCGAGGCGGTCATGGGGATGCCGGCGAGAAAACATGGCCTGCTCAGGGGTTGGTGCGACACCGTCCGGGGCGCGATGGGCCGCGCGGACCCGCTGGCCCGTGATCGGCGCCGCTGTTACCTTGGACGCTCGCTGCGGGATGATCTTAGCCGGGCGCGAGGCCCGGCCGCATCCCGCGGCGGGTTTTCCGCACGAGGAGCACGAGCCATGGCCGCACGGCACGCGAGGAACGGCAGGACGACCGGCACCACCCGTCGGGGATTCATCGGCACCGCCGCGGCCGGCGCCGCCGTGGGCGGCTTCGTCCCCTACCTGCCCTGGACGGCCACGGCTTTCGCCAACCAGTCGGCCAACGATCGGCCCCGCATCGGCTGCATCGGCACCGGCTCGATGGGCCTGGGTGACGCGGTGCAGCACGGCCAGTTCGGCGACATCCTCGCCGTCTGCGACGTCGACCGCGACCGTGCCGACCGCGCGAAGTACGACGTCCGGATCGGCAAGGGCAAGGCCGACGCCTACGGCGACTACCGCAAGCTGCTCGAGCGGTCCGACATCGACGTGGTGAGCATCGTCACCACCGACCACTGGCACGTGAAGATCGCCATCGAGGCCCTGCAGGCGGGCAAGCACGTCTTCTGCCAGAAGCCGCTGTCGCTGACGCTCGAGGAGGGACGGCTGGCCCGGGCGGCCGCCGAGAAATACCCCCGGCAGCAGTTCTTCATCGGCACCCAGCAGCGGAGTCAGAAAGACCTCTTCCTCCGCGCCGTGAACATGGTCCACAAGGGGCTGCTCGGCGACATCCAGCGTGTCACGGCGGGGATCAACGGCAGCCCCACCGGCGGCCCGTTCCCGATCGAGAGTCCGCCCGGCGGCCTCGACTGGGAGATGTGGCTGGGGCAGGCGCCGAAGGTGCCCTACCGCGACCGCCGCTGCCACTACGAGTTCCGCTGGTGGTACGAATACTCCGGTGGCAAGTTCACCGACTGGGGCGCGCACCACGTCGACATTGCCCAGTGGGCCCTGAAGCAGGACGCCAAGGGGAAGGGGCCGATCGAGATCAACGGCGCCGACGCCAAGCATCCCGTGCCGTTCAAGGACGGCTATCCGACCGTCGACGATTGCTACAACACGTCGCACGATTTCTCCGTGCCCTGCACCTTCCCCGGCGGGGTCCAGCTGGTGATCACCAGCCGCGGCGACAACGGCATCCTCTTCGAGGGCACGAAGGGCCGGATGTTCGTCAACCGCCAGAAGATCACCGGCACGCCGATCGAGGAGGGCTGGGACAAGGAGAAGTTCGGCGACGACGACCTCAAGGTCCTTTACAAGGGAAAGCCGTTCGAGGGGCACAAGCAGAACTTCTACCGCTGCATCCGCGAGGGTGGGCTGCCGGTGTCGGACGTCTTCAGCCACATCGTGGCCATGAACACCTGCCACCTGGCCAGCATCGCCGCCCGGCTGGGCCGGACGATCAGGTGGGATCCGGCCGTCGAGAAGATCGTCGGCGACGAGCAGGCCGCGGCCTTCGCCGCCAGAAAGCCCCGGGCCGGATTCGAAATTCCCCGGGTGTAGCCCGGTTTTCGTGCCGGCCGGAATCAACGTGTATAGTTAGAGGTGGTTGACGGATCCGCCGATCGACCCCTGGCAGCTGCGGCCGAGGGGTCCGCGTCGGGCTGGTGCTGCGGCACGCCCGGCGGCGAAGCGGGTGTTTTCCAGTGGAGCGATCCAATGGTGCACAGCTTTGCGACCCGGCGCTGCCGCGCCTTCATGGCGGCGGGAGCGGTCGGCGACTCCCAGTTCGGCCTGCAGCCGGCGCTGCTGGCGGCCGCGGTCGCCCTCTGTGCCGGCGTCGGCCGCGGGCAGGTGCCCGGGCGGATCGACTTCGTGAAGCACGTGCAGCCGATCCTGGCCGAGCACTGCGCTCACTGCCATGGCCTCGATCCGCAGACGCGGGAGGGCGGGCTGCGTCTCGACCTCCGCGAGGCGGCGGTCGCCGGCGGCGAGTCGGGGCGGGCCGCGATCGTCCCGGGGCGGCCTGCGGAGAGCGAGCTCGTGCGGCGGATCCACTCTGCCGATCCCGACGAGGTCATGCCCCCGCCGCGGGAGAACAAGCCGCTCGCGGCCGAGGAGCAGGCGATCCTCGAGGCCTGGATCCGCCAGGGGGCGGAGTATGCCGGTCACTGGGCGTTCGAGCAGCCGCGGAAGCGGGCGGTGCCGCCGGTGGCGGGGGCCGGTCATCCGATCGACGCGTTCGTGCGGGCCACGCTCGCCGAACGCGGCATGCAGCCCGCGGCCTCCGCGGACGACGCCACGCTTTGCCGTCGGCTCTGGCTCGACATCGTCGGCCTGCCGCCGGGGCCCGCCGACCTCGCAGCCTTCGCGCAGGACGGCTACGAGAAGACGGTCGATCGGCTGCTCGGGAGCCAGCGCTACGGGGAGAAGTGGGCCCGCCCGTGGCTCGACCTCGCCCGCTACTCCGACACCAACGGCTACGAGAAGGACTTCCGCCGCGAGATGTGGATCTGGCGCGACTGGGTGATCGCCGCGCTCAACCGCGACATGCCCTACGACCGGTTCGTGGTGGAGCAGATCGCCGGCGATCTCCTGCCGGGGGCGACGCAGGAGCAGATCGTGGCCACGGGCTTCCTCCGCAACAGCATGATCAACGAGGAGGGAGCGATCATCCCCGAGGAATTCAGGATGGTCGAGATGTTCGACCGCATCGACTGCCTGGGGAAGGCGGTGCTCGGCCTCACCACGCAGTGCGCGCAGTGCCACACGCACAAATTCGACCCGCTCGCGCAGGCCGAGTACTACGGGATGTTCGCCTTTCTCAACAACACCTTCGAGGCTCGCTCGTACGTCTACACGCCCGAGCAGCAGGCCGCGATCGACGATATCCGCCGTCGGCTCGCGGTGGCCGACGAGAAGGTCCGCGGCCTGCGGCCGGGCTGGCGCGAGGAGACGGCGGCCTGGGAGCGGACCGTGGCGGCGGGCCTCGTTCCCTGGTCGCCGGTCGTGATGGCCGACATGAGCTCGAGCGGACTGCTCACGCACCCCACGCAGCTGGCCGACGGCACGATCCTCATGCTCGGCCACTGGGACAAGGAGATGATCCTCGAGTCGCAGCCCGATCTTCGCGGGGCCACGGGGCTGCAGCTGGAGGCGCTCACGCACGGTGACCTGTTCATGCAGGGGCCCGGGCGGGCTGGCGCCTGGGGCGTCGAAGAGCTGAAGGTGTCGGTGAAGAAGCCCGGCGAGGAGAAGTGGGAGCGGCTCGCGCTCGTGAACGCCACGGCCGACTTCTCCAAGGCCGAGCGGACCGAGACCAAGCCGGCGTCGAAGGATGGCAAGACGCCGGAGAAGAAGATCGCGCACGGGCCGGTCGGCAAACTCGTCGACGGCGATGACGAGACGGCCTGGGAGACCGACCGGGGCCATCTGCTCCGCCACCAGCCCTCGGTCGCGGTCGTGCAGTTCGAAAAACCGCTCGATCTGCCGGAGGGCACGGCGCTGAGGGTGGTCGTGCGAATGGCGGGCAGCGACACCCAGCGGATGCTTGCCTGCTGCCGTGTGAGCCTGACGACGGCCCCCGCGCCCGCCGCCCCGCCGATCGACCACGCGGCGATCCTGGCGATCCGCACGCCGCCCGAGCGGCGGACGCCCGCGGACGACGCGGCCATCTTCGCCGCCTGGCGGCAGAGCGTGGCCGACCTCGCCCCGGTCAACGAGGAGATTGCCGCGCTCTGGGCGGGCATGCCGCAGGCCCCGACCACCGTGCTCCACCTCGCCGAGCGGCCGCCCGCCCGCCGGCGGCCCACGCACTTGCTCGACCGCGGCACTTGGAACCAGCCGCTCGACGAGATCGAGCCGCACGTGCCCGCGGCGCTTCATCCGTTTCCGGCGAGCGCGGCCCGCAATCGCCTCGGCTTCGCCGAGTGGCTCGTCGATCCCCGCTCGCCGCTCACCGCCCGCGTGGCGGTCAACCGGGTCTGGCAGGCGCTCTTCGGCACGGGGCTCGTGGAGACCGCCGACGACTTCGGCACGCGGTCGCCGGTGCCCGAATACCGCGACCTGCTCGACTGGCTGGCCGTCGATTTCATGGAGCACGGCTGGAGCCAGAAGCGGCTCATCAAGGAAATCGTGATGAGCGCGACGTACCGGCAGTCGTCCCGGGCCACGCCCGAGTCGCTGGCCCGCGA
Organism: Pirellulales bacterium; assembly: GCA_044344895.1. Classification (GTDB taxonomy): domain Bacteria; phylum Planctomycetota; class Planctomycetia; order Pirellulales; family UBA1268; genus CAMCQY01. Next base: position 12,871 of record JBIJCD010000042.1, read on the forward strand.
TCCCGGCAACCGGCTCCTGGCCCGCGGCCCGCGGTTTCGCGTCGATGCGGAGGTCGTTCGCGACGTGGCGCTGACTGTCTCGGGACTGATCACGGAGAAGATGGGCGGCCCGGGCGTCATCCCGCCGGTGCCGCAGAACGTGCTCGACTACAACTACACCTATCCCGACTTTTGGAAGCCGGCCGAGGGGCCGGAACGGTATCGCCGCGCTGTCTACCTCTTCCGCAAGCGGTCGATGCCCGATCCCGTGATGGCGAGCCTCGACGCGCCGAACGGCGACGTCTCCTGCGCCCGCCGACCGCGGTCGAACACGCCGCTGGCGGCGCTCGTGGGCCTGAACGAGCCGGTGTTCGTCGAGGCCGCGCGGGCCCTCGCCCTGCGGACGCTGAGGGAAGGAGGCAGCGACGACGCCAGCCGCGGCCACTACGCATTCCTGCTCTGCACGGCACGGCCGCCGACCGACCCCGAATTGCGGGAGCTCGTCGCCTTCGTCGCCGCCCAGCGGAAGAAGCTGGCGGACGGCTGGGCGAACCCGCGCGAGGTCGCGACCGGCGACGGCGAGAAGCTGCCGGCCCTGCCGGAGGGCGCTTCGCCGCAGGATGCCGCGGCCTGGACCCTCGCGGCCCGCGTGCTCCTGAATCTCGACGAGACCATCACCAAGAACTGACCGCCGCCCCGCGGCCATGCGCGCCATGCACACCGCCAGCCTCCTCCACGAAGCCCGTGCCCGACTGCTATCGCGTCGCTGGTTTTTCAACGACTGCGGCCTGGGGCTGGCCGGGATCGCCGCCAGTTCGCTGCTCGGTGCGGAGGCGGGGGCCGGCTCGGCGGCAGCCGCCGCTGGCCCGCTGGCGCCGAAGCCGCCGCACTTCGCGCCCAAGGCGAAGCGGGTGGTCTACCTCTTTCAGGCCGGCGCGCCGAGCCACCTCGAGCTCTTCGATCCCAAGCCGGAGCTGGCGAAGCGTGACGGCACGCTCCCTCCCGCGGAGCTGCTGGCGGGTTACCGTGCCGCGTTCATCAACCCGAAGTCGGCGCTGCTGGGACCCAAGTACACGTTTCAGAAGTACGGTCGCAGCGGCATCGAACTGAGCGAGCTCCTGCCGCACACGGGCGGGATTGCCGACGACATCTGCCTCATTCGCGCCATGCGAACCGACGCGGTGAATCACGCGCCGGCGCAGATCCTCATGAACACCGGTTCGCAGCAGTTCGGCCGGCCGAGCTTCGGGGCCTGGACGCTCTATGGGCTCGGCAGCGAGGCGGAGAATCTGCCCGGCTTCGTCGTGCTCACGAGCGCCAAGGGCACGAGCGGCGGCGCGAGCAACTACGGCTCCGGCTTCCTGCCCACGTCGTACGGCGGCATCCCGCTCCGGAGCAGCGGCGACCCGGTGCTCTATCTCTCGAATCCCAGGGGCATCGACCGCGAGACGCAGCGGGCCTCGCTCGACACGCTCGGCCGGCTCAACGAGATGGCGGTGGGCCGATTCGGCGACCCCGA
>JBIJCD010000201.1:0-6804 GCA_044344895.1 Pirellulales bacterium
CTGCTAGAGCGCATCTAGGTTAACTGTAGCGACGACGTGGCAAACCTGGAGACGGAGGCGAGGGGTCGGCGAACGCTCGAGGAGCTTTGGGCCGCCTCGGCCCACGCGACGAGACTTTTGCCGCCCCGAAGCCGTCGCTACACCAAAGCGGGATGCGCACTAGGCTGCTCCACGTTGGCCGGCGTGGTGCCGGATCACAGCCAGAAACGTCCGGGGATCGTTCGCCCGTGGGCAACCCGCCGCCGCACGAAAAAGACCACTACTGGTTTCCGGCCAAGACTTACGGGTGGGGGTGGGGGCCGCCCTGCACCTGGCAGGGCTGGATCGTGCTGGCGAGTTTCATCGTTCTGCTCGCCTGGGCCAGTTTCGCGTTTCCCCCCGGCAGGAACACGCCCGGTTTCGCGGCCAGCGTGGTGTGCCTCACGGCAGCGATGCTGGCGATCTGCTGGTGGAAGGGCGAGCCGCCCCGGTGCCGCTGGGACCGGGACTGAGAGGGGGGCCAGGAGCGAGGCTTGCGGGGACGTCGCCAGCAGTGCCCTGCGACGCCCCGCGGGCTGCCGCCGGCCCATGGGCATCCTGGCCGGGATCACGAGCGAGCTTCGGCCAGCATTTGGGCCAGCGCACGGGTGGTGCCGCCCGGTTCGGTCACGCGTAGCAGCTCTGCGACGACCTGCCGCCAGGCGGTGTCCGCGGCTGCCCGATCGGGCAGCGGGGTATAGACATGGATGATCTGGCCGAGACCGCGATCCGGTCTCCGGCCGGTGGTCGCCAGCGTGGTGGCGAGCGTGCTCAGGCAGTGGCCGCGAACATCGGCGGACAGCCCCATGCGATTGATGAGCCGCACCAACTCGACGACGTCGTCGGCACACGACGCATGTTCATGGCCCGGGAGTGGCCACGTGGTGCCGTCATCAAGGCCGAGCCAGGACCGGAATCCACCGAACCAATCCCGCTCGAACTGCCGTACCGTCACGGAGGCTGCGCCGAGCCTGTGCCGAAGGTCGTCCTCTAGCCGGGCATGGTCGAGCAGCCGCCGCACGCGGGGCAGCCGCGAGACTTCATCCAGCGTCAGCCCCGTGGCATAGCCATACTGCAGCCAGGGTGGATTGAGGACGAGCTGCTTGTAGTACGACCTCACCCAGGCTTCGGCGGCTCGCACGACCAGGAATGCCTCGACGTGCCAGCCGGCCAGCAACGCGCGAAACCTTGCCAGGGATTCCGCGGGAAAATCGTACAGGTGGTTTGTCAGGCCCTCGGTGGATATCAGGAGCCGCCGGTCAGGCGCGGCGCGGTCGAGCAGCTGTCCGATCCGCTCCAGGGATCCGGCCATCAGGTCCGCGACGACGAACTGGTGCTTTCGCGCGGCCTCGGCCGGATCCGTTTCGGGATAGTCGACGCCGTACGATCCCAGCAGGGCTCGGTTGTCGTCGCACCATTTCTGCAGCGACGTGGTGGCGGTCTTCGGTAGGCCGACGTGGAGCAGGAGCCTCTTTTCGTCGGCCATGTCAGCGCAGCCAGCTCGGGTTCAGGAACATGTCGATGTGGTTCCGGGTGGAAGGCAGCCGCAGGATCTCCTCGCGGGCGCAGGCGATGCACGCGTTGAGGACGCCCAGCGAATTCTTCATCGTCGGGCTCGCGTCGGCATCGGAAAGCTGTCCATCGGGATGAAACCGGGCGGGGAAGTGCGGTACGTGTCCCGTGGTGAGATGAAAGGCGTACGCGGTGTCACACTGCGCGAGCATGTGCAAGACGAGGTTGGCCTGTGGCGGAAGGAAGAGCACCTGCTCATTCCGCTCGGCCATGGCGAGCGCGAATCCCACCTGGTCGACGTGCACCGCCCAGGGGCCGAGCAGGTGCCTGTGGGCGATCAGCCAGCGGGCTTTCTCCATCCAGCGAGGCGCGAATTCCGCGGCCGTGGCGGCTGGCATGCCGACGATTCCCGCGCTGATGTTGTTCAGGTAGGTCTCGCGGCTGCCATCTGCGTTTGCCATGAGTGATACGCCGGGCAGGTACGCATGCGCGAGGCCGACGGCCGCGAGCAGTTCGCGGAAGACCCTGCCCGGCGGATTGCAGTGGTTGTTCGGTGCGGCCTGAATGGTGCCGGGTGCGATGAGTCCGGCCGGATTGGCCACGAAATACAGGTCGGCGTCGGCGAACACGACGTGGTCGGTCGGCTGGCTATCCAGAAACGGCAGCAGCTTGTTGCAGTGGGGGCTGAGCGGTACGGGCGACGCCGCGATCCGATGCTCGATGCCACGTCGGTCCAGCCACTGTGCGAGGTCCGACGGGGCCTCGTCGATGAAGTACACGAGGGGCCGGAAGTCAGCCCGCGGGATCGCCGCGTCGACACACGTCGCCCACAGGATCAGCTCCACCCGGAATCGTGGGTGGAGGTCGATCACGGTGGCGAGGGTATGCCGAGCGGTTGTCATTAGTCGGCGATCGCCTGCAGGCGCGGGCACGGCTGGCCGGCCGTCCCGGAATGGCTGCCCATGCCGACCGCAAATGCCTTGTCGCCGCGGATTGTGTGGTCCTGCACCGGCAGCACACCCGCATGTCCTACCGCAACCATCCGCGGTCTCGATCGCACGATCGGGCCGTGAGCCGCTCAGTTCCTCCCTCTCGGAGATGCAATCAATCATGGATCAGCCGGGGCCAGTTGGCAAATTGAGCCCTTCGGCCTTGCCCTCCTCCATGGCCGGCCGCCCTCCCGCAGGCGGCCCGCCAGCCATCAACGTCATCCCGCCGCGATCGACGGATCGGTTTATGACGGGCTTGCCGGTGCTGTCGGCGCATTGGCGTGCGGCAGCTGACGACTGGCGGAAGCACATCACACCATGGTGAGCCTTCACCGAGACGGTGAGGTGAGGAAATCAGCCGTGGAACGCGAGGCGTGTGCCGCCTGTGCCGCGTTTGTGCCGCGTTTTTCCGTGTCGCAGCGTCCTCACCAGGATGGTGATCGATGAGCGGCGGCAGCGAACGCAGTCGCTGAAAAAGGGGGCGAGGGGATGTGCGGATTGCGGGGGGTTTTCGCCAGGCGTCAAAGACGGAGCCGGTTTGGCACGCCCGTTGCTTCCTTCCTCCTCGCGGGCAAGCGGTGTGATCCGGAGCCCGCTTGCGGCGACTGGTTTCGGCGCAGTGTCCGTCGTTCAGCGATTCAACGAGGTGTGCGATGATGGTTTCGGCGGTCGGTATCACATCGGATGTGTTCGTGCAGGATTCGGAGGCGGCGTCGCCGTTCCGCGTCGGCAGGGCGACTCGTCCCGCATCGTGCTTCGTGGTCACCGGAAACGCCCGCCTGCGTGAACGACTGCAGGCCGTCGCCGATATCGCCGAGTGGCCCGAGTGCGTGGCCCCGGCCGACGCCGACGAGCTTGGCGCCGCCGCCGACGCTGACCACCGACTTGTCGTGATCGACATCGCCGAGCCCTGTGGCGATCGGGTCAGCGATTCGCTTCGGCTGGCGGAGGAATTCGTCGCCCGACCGGGCACGCTGGTGGTGGTGTGTGGCTCCGGCGAGAGCGTCGAAGAAGAGCTTTGGGCGCGGCAGCTGGGCGCTTGGCTCTACCTGCCAGGCGTTTCGGGTGGCGACTGCCTGGTGGAGGCGTTCGTAGAGGCCCGTCGAGTGACCGGTCTGCCGAACCGGATGCGGCAGTACGCCTGAGCAAGGCGGCGGCCTCGGGGCTGCCGGCTACCCACAGATACGCAAATCGAATGTGAATCGGAAGTTCTTGCTGGAGGTTGGTGAGCGTGGAGTTCGCTCGTGCGAATCCGGCCGTGTGGCCGGCGTCCGAGTGGACTGACAGGTGTGGTGAATCTGTCCCCAAGGGGACCTTTGTGCGAAGGAGCAGTCTCGTGAACAGGAACATGGCGTCTTTTGTCGTCCGCGGCAGCAACGGCTACGAGCTGGCCGACGACCTGATTCTCGACGGCGGCGATGCCGCGTGCGGCGCCGAACGTGGGCGCTGCGAACATCGCAGCCGGAATCCGCAGGTCGGATCCCGTCGCCGCGGCGGGGCGGCCATGCGGACAACCGGCATCCAGTGCCGCCGCAACCGGCGGTGGACGTGGGGGAAGGTCGGTGGCGTCGCGTCGCAGCTGATGGCGAGCTGCGTCGTGCTCGCGCTGACACTTACGGCGGGTAGCGCCAGCGCCGATTCCATTACGTTCGTGCCGATCAGCAACCCCGGCAACGTCGCTTCCACGAAGCCCAACAACGTGGGCACCGGATCCGTGGCCTACGACTTTGCGATCTCGCAGAGCGAAATCACCGTATCGCAGTACGCATCGTTTCTCAGTTCGGTCGGGTCGTCGAATGCGACCAACATCTACAACAGCAGTATGGCGACGATCGGCCTCACGCAGAGCGGCAGCGAAGGCTCGTACACCTACTCCGTGGACCCGAGCCTGGCCAATCGCCCGATCGCCTACGTCACGTGGATGTCCGCGGCACGGTTCGCAAACTGGCTCAACAACGGCGGCACGAGTTCCTCGAGCACGGAGACCGGGGCCTACACGCTGTCGCTGTCGGGCACCGTGCCCGTCGCCCGCAATCCCGGCGCCGTGGTGTTCCTGCCGAACCAAGACGAGTGGTACAAGGCTGCGTTCTACAGTCCCACTCTCAACTCGGGTGCCGGCGGCTACTACCAGTATCAGACTGCCAGCGACACGACTCCGACCGTCGCGACGACCGGTGGCCCGCAGCTGAACACTGCCAACTACAACAACGGTATCGGGGCGACAACGGACGTGGGAACCTTCGGCGCAGCGTCGCAGTCCTACTACGCCGTCAACGACATGTTGGGCAACGTCGCCGAGTGGACCGATTCCGTGAACGGTACCAATCAGGCCCGAATCCTGTCGGGCGGCTACACCGCGACGCTCGCGACCTTCGACGCCTCGGCTGCCGCCATCTATCGTTCCGGCTCCCAAAATACGGCGTTCCTCGGCTTCCGCGTCGCTGCCGTGCCCGAGCCTAGCACCTATGCCTTGGCCTGCTTTGGCATGGCGGGAGTGGCGGGGGCCCGCTGGCTGAAGCGTCGCCGTCCGGAGGCTGCGGCCCCGGCACTGGCCTGCTGATTCCCTCGGCCGCGCTGTTCGCATGCCGGCTGCGTTCTGGCTGAGGGTCGATACAGCACCCAGCCCGTCCGTCCTCGGATCGGCGGGGTGCTTCATTTCAGAGCGACTCCAGGGCACGCGGGCGAGAGACCTCCGGCCTCGATTGACCGGCCGAGCGATGGGCTGTTAGGGTCGGCTGCATGGACGGCAACTCCGACATTTTTCCAGTGTCCGCGGCGGCCGACGCGGCTGGTCCGATCCCGTCCGGCCCCGACGCCACGGTGATCTCGGGCCGGGCGGCCACGGGGGGACGGCAGACGTCGGTGGCGGCGATCGGCCGGGCGCTCGAGGGGCACTCGCTCGGGCCCTACCGGCTGGAACGGTTCGTCGGCGGCGGGGGCATGGGCGCCGTGTTCCGGGCGCTCGACACCACGCTCGATCGGGTCGTCGCCGTGAAGGTGCTGTCACGGCAGCAGTCCGATGACGAGGAGATGCTGCGGCGGTTCCGCAACGAGGCACAGTCGGCCGCCAGGCTCGATCACGAGAACATCGGCCGCGTGCACGCCGTTGGATCGGCCGACGGCTGGCACTACATCGTCTTCGAGTTCATCGAGGGCACGAACCTGCGGGACGTCGTCCAGCAGGAGGGGCCGTTCGGGCTGGCCCGCACGATCGACGTCTCGATCCAGGTGGCCGAGGCCCTCGAGCATGCGTCGCAGCGAAACGTCGTCCACCGCGACATCAAACCGTCGAACATCATCATCACGCCGAGCGGCCGGGCCCGCGTGGTGGACATGGGGCTCGCGCGGCTGCACCAGGTCACCGGCGACCAGGACCTCACGGTCAGCGGGATGACGCTCGGCACCTTCGACTACATCTCGCCCGAGCAGGCCCGCGATCCGCGGTCGGCCGACGTTCGCAGCGACCTTTATTCGCTCGGCTGCACCATGTTCTTCATGCTCGTCGGTCGGCCTCCCTTCGCCGAGGGCACGATGGTGCAGAAGCTGCTGGCCCACCAGCAGGACGCACCGCCGGCCATCGAGTCGCTGCGGCCGGACGTGCCGAGGCGGTTCGGGGGCATTCTCGCGAGGCTCATGGAGAAGGATCCGCAGGATCGCTACCAGCGGCCGGCGGATCTGGTGGCCGACCTGGTCGCGTTGGCTGACGATACGGGGCTCGAGCTCGCTTCCCCCCGATCGGTGCCCACGCCGGTCGCCGGGCCGGAGGAATCGAGGGCCTCCCGGCATCTGCCGTGGCTTGTTCCGCTGCTGGGGCTGGGGGCCGTCGTTGGCGGCTTGTGGCTGCGGGCGGCGGGATCGACGAGTCGGTCCCTGCCCGTGCTCGGGGGGGGCGGTGGCCCGGTCGTGCAGCTACGCAGTCCGGACGATGCGGAGAACGAGTCGGAGTCGATGGCCGAGCCCCGGGTCTGGAAGGTGGTCGACGTGCCGACGGCCGATGACGATTTCGGCACCGTCGCCGAGGCTGTGCGGCAGGCTGCGGACGGCGACGTGGTGGAAATCGCGTGCCTGGAGCCGCGCGACGGCGGCCCTTTTACTGTTGACGGAAAACGGATCACGCTCCGCGCGGCCTCGGGACTGCAACCCGTGCTGCGATTCGGTGAGTCGGTTGTCGATGACGGCGTCGCGAAGTACTGCACGGTCGTATCGGGCACACTTGAAGTCCGCGACGTCACACTGCGGTCGGCGCTGCTGCCGGCCATCGGGCGGCGTCCCGCCGTCATCGGGC
>JBIJCD010000248.1:0-5758 GCA_044344895.1 Pirellulales bacterium
GCCAAGGCCGCCGGTGCCGAGGCCGTCGGGGCCGACGATCTCGCCAAGCGGATCAAGGAAGGCTGGACCGACTTCGACGTCTGCATCGCGGCGCCCGACATGATGGGCATGGTCGGCCCCCTGGGGAAGGTGCTGGGCCCCCGCGGGCTCATGCCGAGCCCGCGTGCCGGCACTGTCACGGCCGACATCGGCAAGACGGTGCGGGAATACAAGGCCGGCAAGGTGGAGTTCCGCAACGATCCGACCGGCATCGTGCACGCCGTCGTCGGCAAGGCGAGCTTCGACGCCGCCAAACTGGTCGACAACATCCGGGCCTTCGTCGACCACATCGTGGCGATGCAGCCCTCCAGCGTCCGCGGCCAGTTCGTGAAGAGCATCTCGATTTCGGCCACGATGTCCCCAGGCATCATGGTCGCCGCCTGACACACCCCCTCACGCCCGCTGCGGGCAAGCCCCTCGCGAAACCGATCGTGCCATGAGCAAACTCGTCAAAAACATGCTGGTCGACGACCTGAAGAAGCGGCTGGACAACGTCGCCGACGTGGTCGTCGTCAGTCTCGGCAAGCTCGACGCCCAGAAGACCACCGAGCTGCGCAAGACGCTCCGCCAGAAGAAGATCCACCTCCAGCTCGTGAAGAACAGCCTGGCCCGCCGGGCGACGCTCGAGACTCCGCTGGCCCCGGCCTTCGAGAAGACCGAGGGAATGCTGGCTATCGCCTGGGGCGGCGACGACGTCGTCGACCTGGCGAAAGAGCTCGACCGCCTCGCCGGGCTCAAGGACTACGAGGGCTTCGAGTGCCGCGGCGGGGCCCTGGACGGCGCCGGACTCGGCGCCGACGACATCAAGCGGGTCGCCAAGTGGCCCACCCGAGCCGAACAACTCTCCATTCTCTCGGGCCAGATTTCTTCGCTCGGATCGAAGATTTCGGGCCAGATCCTCTCCGTGGGGGGCGCCCTGGCCGGGCAGCTGTCCTCGCGGGTGGACGAGCTGGAGAAGGGCTCCGGAGGCGAGGCGGCCCCCTCCTGAACCGTTTCCATTGCGAATTTCACGGGGGGTACTTCACTCTCCTGAACTTCGTGGTATGACATTGGATTCCCCGCACACGGCAACCTCCACAGACCGATCGCGGCCGCCGATCGCGGCCGCCGACGGTCACAGACAATTTCGAAGGGAAAGGACCTCGAGCGATGGCAACTGCTGAAGCAACACGTGAATTCTCCAAGGAAACCAAGGACCTCGGCGACAAGATCGTCGCGCTTTCGCTGAAGGCTGCCAAGGAACTCTCCGACTACCTCGATGAAGTCCACGGCATCAAGCCGGCCGCCGGCGGCGCGGTGATGATGGCGGCCCCGGCCGGCGGTGGCGGTGCCGCGGGCGGCGCGGCGGCGGCTGCGGAGAAGACCGAGTTCGACGTTGTGCTCGACGCTTTCGGCGACAACAAGATCGGCGTCATCAAGGTCGTTCGCGCGGCGACCGGCCTGGGCCTCAAGGAGGCCAAGGATCTCGTCGAGGGCGCCCCGGCCAAGGTCAAGGAGGGAATCTCCAAGGCCGACGCCGAGAAACTGAAGAAGGAACTCGAGGAATCGGGCGCCAAGGTTTCCATCAAGTAGAAACCGCAAAAATCCCAGTGGCAGGCGGGGGGTTTTGTTCTCCCCCCTGTCATTTGGTATAGTTTTTGCTCCCGCCGCCCTCAGTCCTCCTGCCCGTTCGCCGGTTTCCCTCTGCTGTGTCGTAGCGCCCGTGCCGGACCGCGTTCCCGGCCGGGTTCGCGTGTCCCGCGAGTCGGTTTGTCCGCCGAGCCGACTGCGCGTCAGTCGGCTGCGAGAAGCTCTCCCCAGAAGCACCATCCAGGAGCCCTTCCTCAATGGCAACCAGCGCCGTACGCCGTCTCCAGCCGACCGAAGTCCGCCATTTCGGGAGCCGTCGCGCCAGCCATTCCATCCCCGACCTCACCGAAATCCAGACGCGTTTCTACGACGCCTTCCTGCAGTACGACGTACCGGCCAACAAGCGGAAGGATCACGGCATCGAGGGCGTGCTCCGTGAAATCTTCCCGATCGAGAGCTATGACAAGACCGTCAAGATCGAGTACCTCCGGTACGAGCTCGGCAAGCCGCGTTACGATCCGGACGAGTGCCGCCAGCTGAGGCTCACCTATGGCCGGCCGCTGCGGGTCTGGTTGAGGCTCACCCGCGAGCAGCCCATCGAGGAGGAGGTCTACCTCGGCGACATCCCGATCATGCTGGGCGGGGGCGAGTTCATCATCAACGGCGCCGAGCGGGTCGTGGTGAGCCAGCTTCACCGCTCGCCGGGCATCGACTTCGTCGCCGACACCGAGTCGAGCGATCGCAAGACCCACAACTGCCGGATCATTCCCGAGCGTGGCAGCTGGATCGAGCTCAATGTGTCGAAGAAAGACACGCTCCAGGTGCGCATCGACCAGAGCGGCAAGTTCTCCGCGCTGACGCTGCTGCGGGCCATGGATCCGAAGTACAGCCGCGACTCCGAGATCCTCAAACTTTTCTACAAGACCACCGTCGAGAAGGTGGCCGGCGCCCGGAGCGTGCCCAAGCTCGAAGGGAAGATCGCGGTCGACGACATCGTGTATCCGAAGGGCAGCGAGCGGGCCGGCGAGATCATCGTCGACGCCGGCTGCAAGATCACGCACGACATGGCGGAGCTGATCTGCACTTCGGGGCTGAAGGCGGTCGAGGTCATGCAGGAGCAGAAGGTGCCCCTGATCATGAACAGCCTCCGCGAGGATGCCGACGAGTCGCGGCGCCGGACGAGCGTGGCTCCCAGCCACGAGGACGCACTCGTACGGATCTACCAGCGGCTGCGGCCCGGCAATCCGCCGGCGCTCGACAAGGCCAAGGCGTTGTTCGACGAGAAGTTCAAGGACACCAACCGCTACCGCCTCGGCCGTGTGGGCCGGTTCCGCATCAACCGCAAGCTCGGCCTCTCCGTACCCGAGACCGAGATGACGCTGCGGCCCGATGACCTGATCGCGGCGATCAGGTACATGCTGCAGCTGAGCGACGGCGAGGGCGAGGTCGAGGTAGACGACATCGACCACCTCGGCAATCGGCGGCTGCGGACGATCGACGAGCTCGCCAGCGACGAGCTCCGCAAGGGCTTCCTCAAGCTGCGTCGCACCGTGCAGGAGCGAATGAGCCTGAAGGACGTCACCGAGATGTCGCCGCGGACGCTCATCAACCCGAAGAGCATCTCAGCGGCCATCGAATACTTCTTCGGCCGCGGTGAGCTGTCACAGGTGGTCGACCAGACCAACCCGCTCTCGATGCTCACGCACGAACGGCGGCTCTCGGCCCTCGGCCCGGGCGGTCTCAACCGCAAGCGGGCGGGTTTCGAAGTGCGCGACGTGCACATCTCCCACTACGGCCGTATCTGCCCGATCGAGACGCCGGAAGGCACCAACATCGGCCTCATCTCCAGCCTCGCCATCTACTCGGGTGTCGACTCCTACGGCTTCCTCGTGACCCCGTATCGCCGCGTCTCCAAGGCCAAGCTGACCGACGACGTCGTCTGGCTGCGGGCCGACGAGGAGCACGACGCCCACCTGGCTCCGGCCGACGCCACGGTGGTCGACGGCAAGCTGGAAGGCGAGACGATCATCGCCCGCTACCGCGGCGACTTCGTGCTCGTGCCCGCCGATAAGATCGAGTACATCGACGTCGCGCCCAGCCAGATGGTGGGCGTTTCCGCCGGGCTCATCCCGTTCCTCGAGCACGACGACGCCAACCGCGCGCTCATGGGTTCCAACATGCAGCGGCAGGCCGTGCCTCTGCTGATCACCGAGCCGCCAATCGTGGCCACGGGGATGGAGCGGGATGTCGCCGTCAATTCCGGACTGATCGTGCGGGCCGCCAAAAAGGGCGTCGTCACCTACGTCGACGCCGAGACCATCGAGGTCAGCCCCGCGTCGGGCTCGGCCGCCCCGGACAACTACAAGCTCCGCAAGTACGTCGGCCTCAACGAGCGAACCTGCCAGAATCAGAAGCCGATCGTGAAGCTCGGCCAGAAAGTTGAGAAGGGGGAGGTCCTGGCCGACGGCGCCGCCACCTACAAGGGCGAACTGGCGCTCGGCCGCAACGTTCTGGTCGGATTCATGGCGTGGGACGGCTTCAACTTCGAAGACGCGATCATCATCAGCGAGGAACTCGTCGAGGCCGACGTTTACACGTCGATCCACATCGAGGAATACGACATCGAGATCCGCGACACGAAGCTGGGGAGGGAGGAATTCACCCGCGACATCCCCAACGTCGGCGAGCGGGCGCTGCACAACCTCGACGAGTCGGGCATCGTGCGGATCGGGACCTACGTGCGGCCGGGCGACATTCTCGTCGGCAAGGTCTCTCCCAAGAGCAAAACCGAACTCACCCCCGAGGAGAAGCTGCTCCACGCGATCTTCGGTCGTGCCGGCGAGGACGTGAAGAACGATTCCCTCGAGGTGCCCTCGGGCGTCGAAGGCATCGTGATCGCGACGGAGAAATTCTCGCGGCAGATGAGTCTCTCCGAGGAAGAGCGACGCGAGTTCCAAAAACAGCTCAAGGAGGCGGAGAACGTCGGCAACGCCCAGATCGCGGAGGTGTTCGCCGGCATGGTCGCCGAGATGGAGAAGGTGCTGCAGAAGCCGCTCACGGCGGCGGACGGCAGCCCGCTGGTCCGCAACCAGGATCACAAGGTGGTGGCCGAACGGGCCGCCGCCTTCAAGCTCGACGACCTCGATGTCCGCTCGCCGCAGCGGAAGGCGGACGTTGAGAAGCTTTACAAGACCATGTGGCCTGCCGTCGACGAAGCGATCGACGCCCGAGATCGTCGGCTCAACAGCATGAAACGCGGTGACGAGCTGCGGCCGGGCGTGCTGCAGATGGTGAAGGTGTACGTCGCCGCCCGCCGCGTGATCTCCGTCGGCGACAAGATGGCCGGCCGTCACGGCAACAAGGGCGTGATTGCCAAGATCCTGCCCAAGGAGGACATGCCGTTCCTCGCCGACGGCACGCCGGTACAAATCCTGCTGAATCCGCTCGGCGTGCCGAGCCGCATGAACGTGGGCCAGATCCTGGAAACCCATCTCGGCTGGGCGGGCAAGCTGCTCGGCTTCCAGGCGATCACGCCGGTGTTCGATGGCGCCAGCGAAGACGACATCAACGCGGTCCTGGACGACGCCGGCCTGCCGCGGCATGGGAAGGCGCAGCTGTTTGACGGCCGCACCGGCGAGCCGCTCGAGCAGGAGACCACCGTGGGCTACATCTACATGCTCAAGCTGCACCACCTCGTCGACGACAAGGTGCACGCCCGCTCCACCGGGCCCTACTCGCTCATCACCCAGCAGCCCCTGGGCGGCAAGGCCCGCTTCGGCGGCCAGCGGTTCGGCGAGATGGAAGTGTGGGCACTGGAGGCCTACGGCGCCGCCTACATCCTCCAGGAACTCCTCACCGTCAAGAGCGACGACGTGGAGGGACGCACCAAGATCTACGAGAGCATGGTCAAGGGCGAGAACACGCTGGAGGCCGGCACTCCCGCCAGTTTCGACGTGCTCACCAACGAGATCCGCGGATTGGCCCTGAACATGCAGTTGGAGAAGCGCCGCATCTAGGTTCACGCGGGCGCGGCCACCGTGGCCTTCGCCCGCCCTGGAAACCTCTGGCGGCCCGAGCGCCAGCGGCTTCCACGACAGTCACGCCGCCGGCATGACCGCACACGGTTGATCAGCCATCGCCACGACAATGC
>JBIJCD010000202.1:0-6762 GCA_044344895.1 Pirellulales bacterium
CGAGAGCTCGTGGGCCGACGTTGCCGACAACGTCGCCCGGGCCGACGAGGGGCTAGCCCGCATCCGCGCGCTGCTCGCGGAGACGCAGGTGGCCGCGGAGCATTCGCGGCAGCACTACTTCCGCGCCGTCGCGCTCGTGGAGGAGGCCGGCCGTCAGGAGGACTGGGTCGAGGGGCTCTATGGGGCGATCACCGACCGGCGGGCGGAGCTCGACGAGCTGCGGGCGAGCCTGCCCAAGCGGCACGACACGGTGCGGACCCGCATCGGCACGCTCGTGCACAGCCTGGAGCGACAGCGGACCGACCGCGTGCGGGCCAACGAGCGGGCCCGCGAGGCGGGCCGGCTCTTGGAGGTGGCCGAACAGGGGTTCCAGGTGCAGCGACCCGACCTGCGGCAGGTTGGGCAGGTGCTCGAGGCTGCCGACACCGCGGCCGCCCGCGGCGAGGAGCTGGCGGCCGAGGACGAGCGGCTGGCCAGGCAGGCTTACGAGGATCTCGAGGAGGCCGATGGGCTGGTGCGGCGGGTCGCCGCCTGGTACGGCGAGGGCGTCTCGCCCGACGTCCGGCCCGCGGCCGCGGCCGTCGACGCAGCGAAGTCACTGCTCACCCGGCAGCGGTACGAGGACTCTTTGAAGAGCTCATCGGAGGCGGCGCGGCTGGCGCGGGAGTCGTACGCGTTGGCCACGGCTGAGGCCGAACGGCGGCGCCGCCGCCGGCTGGCGCAGATCCAGCAGCGGCAGATGGAGGAATCCTTCACGCGAATGTCGCGAGGCTTCGGGCCCTGGGTCATCCAGCTGCCCGGCGGCACGTTCAGCGGCCCCGATCCCTGGCGGACCGTGCACGGCCCCTCCATCTCCCACGCGCCATCTCGTTCTGCCGAATCGAGCTGGTCGAGCAACACGGCGCAGGGCAGCTGGTAGCCACTCGAGCGCATCTGGTTGAGCCGGAGCGACGACTTGGCAAACCTGGAGACGCAGGCGAGGGGTCGGCGAACGCTCGAGGAGCTTTGGGCCGCCTCGGCCCACGCGACGAGACTTTTGCCGCCCCGAAGCCGTCGCTCCACCAAACCGGGATGCGCACTAGCGGATCTCGATCGGCGCCGTGTCGAGTCTGCCGATCTCCGCGGCGGGCGGCTGCGAGGTCGACTCGAGCGACCGCTCCATCTCGTCGACCCGCTGGATCACCGCCTCCGGGATGAGCCTGCGGCCGTCCGGCGAATCGATTTCCCGGTCGAACAGCAAGCGGCCCCTCGGGTCGGTGACGACGAGTCGCGTCTCGGCGCCGCGGGACAGCCGGATGTGGCAGTCGGGATCCTGTCGCAGGAGGGTTTCGATGTCGGCGGCCTTGTCTCGCGGCGACGTGGCGGCCGTGGCGGTCGGCCTGGGCTGCACGAGTGACAGGGTCGACGCCGCGGGCCGCAGGCGCGACTGCGTGGAAGGCTTGGCCGCCAGCTGCCGCACCGCTGCGGGCGGTTCGGTCGCGGAGGTCGGCAGGGCACCGGAACCGGGCGTGGTCGTGGGCGATCGCCGTGAGAGCCGCGGCTGGGTCACCTGGCCTGGCTGGGCCAGCGGGATCGTCACCTTCACTCCGCCCCGCAGCAGCGTGCACTCCGGCGCGGTGCCGCTGTCGGACGCCTCGAGCAGGGCGGCGAGCTGTTCGGGAAGCAGCAGCATCTGGTCGTCGAGCAGCACGAGCACGTCGTATCGTTTGAAGCCAGCCTTGTCGGCGACCGATCCCTCGATCACCTCCTCGACCACGAGGCCTGCCCCGCGGGCCAACGCCAGCTGCTGCCTGAGCACCTCGGACGCGCGGGCCAATCGCAGCCCGAGCGTGTCGGCGTTGCGGGTATTCACGGCCATCTCGCCGACGGGCTGGATATGGGACCGTCGCGGCATCGACGGTGACTCGGCGGCGGATTCGGCGGCCGCCGCGCCGCCGGTGTCGGCCGCGCGGCAGACGGCTGCCGACTGGGCCGCCGCCGCGGCCACGAAAAGGAGAAGCCGCTGAAGCCCGACACGCGCTGGCGAGGTTGCGTTCATGGTGTTGCCGTCGATCCGAACCGCTGGAACTCAGACGTGGCGGGGTATGTGACGACTTCCCGGGATTCATGCCAGACGACCTTTTTCGCGACCGCGAGTCCGGCGAAACCTGGGTAAGACGCGCGAGACACGGAGGCCGCCACGGGTCGGCAAGTGGGCGGGCCGCGGCAGGAGACCGGCGTTGCCACCGTCGGCCGCACTGCCGCTGGGATGCCGGCCGTTCGCCCGTCGATACAGCCCCACAGGGTTCCGCTGCACTCCTCCTGACGAGGGACGTTCACCATGTCGATCCGCATGTATCTGGCCGCCGGCGCGTTCGCCTGCCTGGGGGGAATCACGCTGGAGCCGCGGCTGGTCGCGGCGGAGGACGCCGTCGCGGAGGTGACCGCCGCGGAGGCAGACGCGAGCGGCGCGGGCAGCCCCGCACCCTTGGCTATCGTGACCGCGTCCGATTCGCAGGCCGACGTGAAGGCGACGGCCGCGACCGAGGCGGCTGCCGAGGAGAAGCGAGAGGCGAAGTCAGACGAGAAGCCCCAGGAGAAGGTCGCCGACAACGCGGCGCCTGAGCCGCCAGTGCCGCCAGTGCCGCCGGCACCAGCACGGCCGGCCAAGAAGCCCGTGCTCGTGCCCGGCACCGGCAGCCTCGTGAAGGGCATCGGCGACGACTTCGAGGACGAGGGTTGGAAGTGGAGCTACAACCACCCCAAGAGCTCCGAAGAGCAGGACAAGCGGATGCGCAGCCCGATGGGTCGCAGCGCCAACGGCCGCTGGTTCGAGGGCCCGAAGCGGGGCACGCCCGATGTGGTCAAGCGGATCGAGCTTCCGGCACCAGGACTGGAGGGGAGCACGCACGGCATGCTGATCGCCACGCTCCACGCCGGCATCCCCGGGCGGACCACCTACCAGATGCAGCAGGACGACCTGATCTACAACATGCAGAAGGTGACCGGTCGGGGCATGTCGGTGGTCGACAGCCCCAGCGTGGTGACCCGGGTGTACGTGCCGCCCTTCGAGCAGTGGGAGCGACGGAGCGGCCCCACCTTCGGCTTCCGGGCGGGCTGCTACACCCACGCGATCATCACGGGCGAGGATCACCCCGACAAGGGCAGGTTCGGCCTCGAGGAATACTGGCCGGGCATGTTCATCTGCTTCGAGCCGGCGAATCCCAAGAAGAAGACGCCGGACTCGGCCTACATCCGGGTCCGCGGCGGCCGCAACGGCGGCGAGATCCGCGGTCCCAAGCTCGAGCAGAACGGCTGGTGGACGCTCGGCCTGTCGTTCTCGCCCGACGGAATGGTGCACTACTTCGCCAGCCCCGGCGTCGATGAGCTGACGATGGACGATCACATTACGTCGCAGTATCCCTACGGCTACCGCACCGAGCTGCTCAAGACGTTCTTCTACAACGTCTGCACGCAAGACGACGGCAAGACGTGGAGCACGCCCTGGGTCGTCGACGACCCCAAGGTCTACTTCATCAAGCGGCAGATGGCGACGGCGCAGCCGCAGCAGCGGCAGCGGTGATGCGGCCGCGCAGCGGTGTCGGCATGACCGTGGCCGAGTCGCTTCGCGTCAGCGGCCCAGGGCGTCGCCCGCCCGGGCCGTCCGCGTGAAGTCGCAGGCGGGTGGCATGATGTCGGCGAGCCCGTCCGACCGGCACTGACAGGAGAGTTCGTCGGCGCCGCGGCGGGTCAGCGTGTAGAGGCATTCGCCCGCGGGGCCGCCGTCGAGCCGCACCGTCCACGTGTCGCCGTCGTGCGACCACGAGCCCTCGGCGAATCCGCCGTCGGACGTGAACACCCAGGAGCGGAGCTGCCGCCGGTCCGGGTCCCAGCCGATGATCTCGGTGATCTCGCGGCTGCCGGCGGAGCCCGCGGCCAGGAGCCCCGGGATCTGATCGTCCCCGGCCAGTGGCCGCGGCGGGGTGGCCGGGCCGGCCGTGAGCAGGTGGCTGCGGATGAGGAACGCCTTGTTCGCCGACCAGAAGCACTGCGTGCTGGCCGTCACCCCGTCGCTGACGTCCTCCCACGCTCCGAGGAGCCAGGCCAATTCGTCGAGCGGCCGCGCTGACGCGGCCTGCAGCGGCACGCTCGACTCGCGGACCGTGTCGAGCATCCAGGTGCCAGCCTGGCGGACGACCACCGCGGAAAAGCGGCTGCTGGATGGCGCGCCGTCGGTGAACGTGATCCGCGACACGCCGTCGACCACGGCCACGTCGTCGCGAAGCGGGCGGATGGAGGTCACGTCGATGTCGATCGTCGCGGCCGCATCCTGCTCGAACAGCGTGGTGAATACCTCACGCACCGCTTCCCGGCCGCTCGTGGCTTCTCCGGAATCGAGGTCGACGTTCTCGCCGGTGGGGCTCCAGTGGGCGGCGAGGGCCGTAGCGTCGTGACGGTTGAAGGCCTGGAGGTAGCTCCGCATCATGCTGCCGATGCCGGCCACGTCCGGCGCCTGGCCGTCGACCTCATGGTCGATCCGGCGGGGGGCGAAAGGCTCGTGCGGCCGTCCGCTATGACCGGCGGCGGAGCCGGCGCGGGCTGCCGCAGAGGCATCGAGTGCGGCCGAGGCGAGGAGCGTCGCCGCCGAGGAGGCCTCGGCATCCGCCACGCGGAACCGCTTGGCCCGGCTGATCACCTCGGGAATCGGCCGCACCGGCCGACCGGCGGCGCTGGTCGCGCGGGAGGGCGAGGTCGTGCCGAGAGCGGTTGCCCCCGAGGCAGCGGCCGTGGCCGGCCGTGCGGCAGCCGGGCCGTGGCTGGGCGTGCCCGTGGCGGCGACGGCCAGGCCGGTCGCGCGGGCCGATGCGCCCGTGTCGACGGCCCGCGACGAGCACCCGACGAGCGAGGCGGAGAACAGGGCCGAAACCAGTGCCGGCACGAAAACTGGCATCAGGGCCGAAGCCGACGGCAGCAGGCAGTAGGCGGGGCGCGTCACGACAGGATCCTCCATGAACGTGTGAAGCGAACGAGGAATCAGCCTACCCGCTCTGCGGGGAGGCGCACAGCCGAGCAGAGCCCGACCGCGGGCGGCGTGCGCCCCGGCGGCCGGGCTCGGATGCCGCGGGCCCTGGCTCAGAAGGCCAGTGCCGTCACGCCGGGAAAGTCGTCGGTGCGAAACGGCGTCAGGGGCAACCCGGCGGCCGAGAACATGTTGCACACCGGGTTGTCGGCCCAGGCGTAGCGGACGGCGACGGGATCGGCGACCGCCTCGCTCGACACCTCGATCCGGCCGTCGGGGAGGATCGTGGCCTTCGCCGCGACGAACTTCTTGTCGGCACCGGCGATCGTGAAGCCCCGCGGCGCGGCCACGTCGAACGGCCGCCAGCCCGCAGCCTTCGCCTCCACGTTGTCGAACGACAGCACGATCTTCGCGCCCTGCTTTTCCATCCCCTTGTAGAGCGGACTGCGGGCGGTGATGCCGGAAACCTTGTAGGTCTCGGCGAGCGCCCAGCGGGCCAGCCGCTTGGCGACGTCCTGCTTGTTCTTCGGGTGGATGTCCTTTCCTTCGCCGATGTCGATGATCACCGCCTCGCCCGTAGCGGGCAGGGCCTTCATCGTCATCGTCTGGGCTTCGCGGAGCTCGGCCCAGTCGCTCTCCGCCGGCTCCGGCTTCTCGTCGCGGAAATCGGCCAGCTGCACCCAGTAGAAGGGGAAGTCGCCCAGGCCCCACTCCTCCCGCCACGACTTGATCATGAACGGGAAGAGCTCCCGGTATTGATAGGCGCGGCTGGCGTTCGATTCGCCCTGGTACCAGATGGCACCGCGGATGCCGTAGCCGATCGAGGGCGTGAGCACGCCGGAGTGGATGTTGCCCGGCCGCGCGTTGCCCTTCATGCGGCCGTCGGGATGCTGCCGGGGATCCGGCTTGCCGGCCGGTTCGGGCTTGCCGTCGGCCTTCGCCGCGTCGGCGAGGACCTTCCAGTCGGCGAGCTTCTTTTCGAACGCGGCCTTGGCGGTCTCGTAGTTGGCCTCCTCCTGCTGCCACTTCTCGTGCAGCTTCTGGAGCGTGGGGTGCGCGGCGAGCTTGTCGCGCTTCACCCAGGCCTCGGCGGCGCTGCCGCCCCAGGCGTTGTTGATCAGTCCCACCGGCACGCCGAGCGTCTGGTGCAGCTGCCGGCCGAAGAAGTAGCCGACGGCGGAGAAGTTGCCGACCGTCTCGGGAGAACATGCGGCCCACGTGCCGTTGAAGTTCCACTGCGGCTCCTGCGTGCCCACCTGCGGCACCGAGATGAGCCGGAGGTTGGGGAACTTCGCCGCCGCCTTTTCCAGGTCGGCGTCGTTCGACTGGTTGACGCTCCACTGCATGTTCGACTGGCCGGCGCAGACCCACACCTCGCCGATGAGGACGTCGGTGAACGTGACCGTGTTCTTCCCCTTGACGGTAAGGGTGTGCGGTCCACCGTATTCCTTCACAGGGTCGAGGAACACGTGCCACGAGCCGTCCGCGGCGGCGGTCGCCGACTTCGACTGGCCGCCGAGCGTGACGGTGACCGCCTCGCCCGGATCGGCCTTGCCCCAGACCTTGTTGCGGATGCCCTGCTGCAGCACCATGTGGTCGCCGAACATGTTGTTGAGCGAGACGTCGCCGCGTGCCGGGGCCGCGGTCAGGAGGGCGGCGACCGCGAGGACGGCCGCGGCGGCGGGGCGGAAGGCGAAAAAGCTGGCGACACGCATGATCGGAACTCCAAAGAAGGGCCGAGGAGAGGAAGCGACGGGGTGTTC